>CASEWY010000249.1 GCA_949291625.1 uncultured Bacillota bacterium | reverse complement strand
ATCGCTTGCTAATTGGGTAGTAACCATTCCCTCTATGCTAGGAGCTATGACCATAGCTACAACGCTTAAAATAACTAATAATATAGCGCCGATGAATTGCCATTTATATGGAGCAATAAAAGGACTAATTCCTAGAATTGTTTTCTTAATTGAACTTAATTTCTTATTCATTAGCCAATTCCTCCTCACTTAATTGCGACAAGGCAATTTCTTTATAAATTTGACAATTTTTTAATAGCTCTTTATGTTTACCATGGCCAATAACATTTCCTTCATTTAATACAATAATTTGATCAGCATCCATAATTGTCGAAATACGTTGTGCTACAACTATCACAATAGAATCTTTTGTTTCTTTTTTTAATTCGCTACGCAATATAGCATCCGTCTTAAAATCAAGAGCTGAAAAAGAATCATCAAAGATATAAATATCTGGCTTTCTAACTATTGCCCTAGCAATAGATAGACGTTGTTTTTGTCCACCTGAAACATTGGTAGCACTCTCGGTAATTTCTTCATCAAAGCCATGTTCCTTCTCCATAATAAAAGAATATGCTTGCGCTACTTTAGCAGCATGTTCAATTTCTTCTTTTGTAGCATCAGGTTTTCCAAAACGAATATTATCAGCAATACTACCATGAAATAAAAAGGCTTTTTGCGGAATAACACCTAAACGCGAACGCAATTCCATTACATCATAATCACGAATGTCAATGCCATTTAGAGAAATAGATCCTTCACTAACATCATAAAAACGCGGGATCAAATTAACAAGCGTACTTTTACCAGACCCTGTACTACCAATAAAGGCAATCGTCTCTCCTTTTTTTGCTTCAAATGAAACATCTTTTAAAACCGGTTCCTCCCCATCAGGATATACGAAAGTTACATGATCAAAACTAATTGTTACATCTTGTTTTTTATCATGAGCATTACCTTCATTTTTAATTAATGGTTTAGTATCTAAAACTTCTTTGATACGTTTAGCACTAACAGCCGCCCTTGGATACATCATGAAAACCGTACAGAATAACATGATGGAAAACATTGCATGAAACAAATAATCCATAAAGGCTACTAATTGTCCTAATGATAATTGACCATTTTGAATCAATAAAGAAGCTACCCAATAAATACAAAGCCCTGCAACATTCATAAGCATGAAGAATATAGGCGATGTCATCATCATTATTTTAAATAGTTTCTTTGATTGGGTTGTAAATTCTTCATTGCTTTCGTCAAAACGCAATTGTTCATATGCATCATTATCAAAAGCACGAATAACCCTAATACCACTTAAATTTTCCCTAGAAATACGATTTAATTTATCTAACAATGTTTGTTGTTTTTCCGAAATTGGCTGACTAATTTTAGCTACCAATAATACCCCTAAAACAATTAAAGGAATCGTAGCCGCTATGATAAAACTCAAAGGTAATGAAGCTTTTGCCGTCATAAAAAAACTAGCTATGAACATAATAGGTGTCATAAGTGCCGTTCTTAATAATACATTTACAAATAATTGAATTTGAAAAGCATCATTATTTGTTCTTGTAATCATTGAGGAAACCCCAAACTGATTAAATTCATAAGCAGTAAAAGTTTGTACATGCGCAAATATATCATTTCTAATATCACGCGTAATTGATGTAGAAATTTTAGCACAACAATATCCAAGCAATATTGTCATACTAACCCCAACAATAGAAATAAAGACTATTACCAAACCCATTTGAAATAAATAATTAACATCAGCCCTTTGTACACCAACATCAATCATATTCGCAATTATTGTGGGAATTCCAAGTTCAACTAATATAAAACCAAATACCGAGATGATATTTATAAAAACTAATTTTTTATAATTTTTTAAATAATTTAATATAAGTTTCAAATTATCCCATCCTTTCCTTGACGAAATGCATAAGCTTATTTATCATAAACTATAAGGTAACATTATAGTCAAGAGGAATTATATGAAAAAAGAAAAATATCCTTAACTTTTCCTAATTTATATAATTAAATGTTTTTTGTG
>CASEWY010000248.1 GCA_949291625.1 uncultured Bacillota bacterium | reverse complement strand
CTTTGCCATTACCCGTTAAAATAAAATTATCAATTTCTTCATATGAAAGCCCCATTTCCTTTTCATCCGTTTGTTCATCCCACAAATCAGCAGAAGGCTTCTTATCAATAATATCTTGAGGAACCCCTAATCTTTTAGCTATTAAATAAATTTGTGACTTACAAATAGTCTTAATAGGATTAAAATCATTTGCGCCATCACCCCATTTAGTAAAATAGCCCATAACAATTTCCGACAAATTACCCGTACCAATAACTAAACGATTAGTAAGTTGCGCCACATAATATAAATTAATCATGCGCATTCTAGGCAAAATATTAGCTTTAGCCAATTGTAACTTATCCACATTAATTAAATCTTTAGACAAATTATCATCAACTTGTTCAATTAAAGCATTAGCACTCATACTAATATCCAAAGTATATAAAGGAATATTAAACTTGTCGCAACAAGCCTTTGCATCATCCATACCCTTTATTCTTTGTTTAGAAGTATTAGCTTCATAAGGCATAGTAAAAGCAATCACTGGCACTTTGGCATAATGACATAAAGCCATAACTGTTGCACAATCAATGCCCCCACTCATCCCAATAACAAAACCATTACTATGACTACTTTCATAAACATTCTTAATTTTATTAGCTAATTCATCAATATGTTTATCAATATTTATTTCATAATCTTCTAATATTTTATTCATAAAACAATTCCTCTTTATGTAAATTGATATAATCACTAACTCTTATATCTAATAATTCTTTAACATCTTGATGCTTTCTTATCATATCTCTAACTTTAGTAGCACTAATATCACTAACTATATTAGGTTTTATAAAAATAAAACTATCATGATATTTCTCATATAATGATGAACTTGTTACATCAATTGAAGCTTCGCCCCTAGGATATACCATCACGCTATAATCGCTTAATAATTCATCTATCTTATACCATGTAGGTAAATCAAAATAATTATCCATACCAATCAATAATATAAGATTATCATATTCTTTATTTAAAGCTTTTAAAGTTTCATAAGTCTTAGGTTGTCTATTAAATAATTTAGCCAATTTATCCTCAATATCACTAACTAACATATTATCTTCTAATACTAGCTCTATCATCTTAATTCGATGATAGATTGAAGTATTTAAAGTATGCTTATTATATAAATCGGAAACTGGTACAAAGATAATTTTATCAATTTCTTTAATATTTAATACTTCTTTAGCCACCATTATATGCGCTTTAGTAATAGGATTAAAACTACCAATAAATACTACATTCATCAATTTTTTGCCTCATAATTCTTTAACATTTCACACTTAACATCATACAATTTTCTAGTAAGATCGACATAATGTTTATGGGGAAAAGAAAATCTTTTTTCTTCATCCCAAACTTTAGTTAAATTATTTTTAACTTCATCTTGAATTTGTTTTAAAGTAGGAAGTTCATATATCAATTTACCATCTTTAATAAATTGTTGTTGAAGCTTTTTAACTGTCCAATCACTATTAATTTTAATATGTTTATAAGGCTTATTTTCATCAACTAAATCCAAGTTATTTATATCAATATTTTCATCATGTAAAGCTAAAAAATCAAACATACCAATTCCATTTTCATCATAAACACGATAACTATATTTAAAACCAGGATTAGTAATCTTTTCATTATTTTCACTAATTTTAATCTTAGGCAAATATTCATTTTCCTGTTTCTTGGCAACTATTTTATATACTCCCCCAAATACAGGTTCACTACTACTAGTAATCATTCTTTCACCAACACCAAAACTATCAATCTTAGCCCCTTGATCAAATAATGATTCTAATAGATATTCATCGATACTATTAGATACAACAATCTTTGTATCATTTAGACCTGCTTTATCTAACATCGTTCTTACTTTCTTAGAAAGATAAGCCAAATCTCCACTATCTAAACGAACACCTTGTAACTTATA
>CASEWY010000247.1 GCA_949291625.1 uncultured Bacillota bacterium | reverse complement strand
TTTTAATGAAAGTTTTAAAGGGTTTTAATTTGTATTTTTAGAATATATACAGTATAAATAAAACAATCGAAATCCTTAATGAAGGAGGGGTTTTTATGAATTTACAATTTTTAGGTGCGGCTCATACAGTTACAGGTTCTTGTTATTTATTAGAAGCAAATGACCATAAAGTTTTGATTGATTGTGGTATGTTTCAAGGTGCGAGAAATTTACGTGATTTAAACTACAATGATTTTCGTTTTGTACCGTCAGATATAGATTGCGTACTTTTAACTCACGCTCATGTTGACCATTGCGGTCTTATTCCTAAGTTATGTAAACAAGGATTTAAGGGCAATATATATGCGACAAAAGCGACTTGCGATTTAGTAAATATCATGCTCCCAGATAGTGCACATATCCAAGAGTCTGATGCGCAAATAACAAATCGTAAAGGGCAACGTATGGGAAAAACACCAATAGCTCCTTTATATACTATTGATGATGCTATGGCTTCATTAAAACAATTTGTGCCAATTGATTATGATCAAGAAATTAATCCAGTAAATGGTATACGAGCTATTTATAAAGATGCTGGTCATATCATGGGGTCAGCAATTATTGAAGTTTATGTAACGGAAAATGGTGAAGAAACTAAAATTGTATTTACAGGCGATTTGGGGCAACCTGACCAGCCTATTATAAAAGACCCTACACATATAAAAGAAGCAGATTATTTAGTAATTGAGTCTACTTATGGTGATCGTAAACATCAAATTTATGATAAAGAAACTCCATTAGCAGAAATTATAAATGATACTATGGATAGAGGCGGAAATTTAATTATTCCATCATTTGCAGTTGGTCGTACACAAACAATGTTATATTATCTATTCAAATTATGGAAAGCCAATCGCATAGAGGATTATTCAGTTGTAGTGGATAGCCCACTTGCTGTTGAAGCTACAAGAATTTTTGCCAAGAATACAAAATATTTTGATGATGAAGCAACTGAATATATTAGAAAACATGGTAAATTGCCTCAAATGCCACAGTTGCGTCTTTGCGAAAGTGCAAATGAATCTAAAGCCTTAAACACAGAAGAAAGTTCACATATTATTTTATCGGCTAGTGGTATGGCGGACGCTGGACGTGTACTTCATCATTTAAAACATAATCTTTGGCGTCCAGAATCTACAATTTTATTTGTAGGTTATCAAGCAGAAGGAAGTTTAGGTAGAAGATTATTAGAAGGCGCTAAAAAAGTAAAAGTCTTAGGTGAAGAAATCAGTGTAAAAGCTAGAATTGTAAATATGGACGGATTTTCTGCTCATGCTGATTATTCACAGATGGAAGAATGGTTACAACATTTAACTATGTATAATGCTAAACAGGTATTTGTAGTGCATGGTGAAGCTACTGCTAGTAAAGCTGTAAAAGAAATGATTGAAGAAGAATTCGGCTGGAATGCATATATTCCATTTTATGCAGATAGAGCTATCATGACAAAGAATACTTGTGAAATCAAAGCTGCTAATATACCTCAAGTATCTGTGGAAAAAGATATGGAAGACTTCTTTGTTGATGTTGATGCAGATTATAGACAATTACGTCGTAGAATTATTAATCTTGTGGTTAAAAATCCAGAACTTATGCCAGCAGCTATGAATACAATTCAAAAAGGTTGGCGATATGTTAAACGCTTATTCAAGGATTTTGGTATTAGCTAAGATTTTTAATGAAAATTTTATCTGCTTTTTACGATAAATATTTTGGCAAGAAGAAAGAAATATGTTATGATTAGAGTAAAGTTAAATCTTAGGAGGATTATATAATGGAAGAATTAAAAAACAATTCCGTTGTTGAAGAAGATACTGAAGGTACTGTAGTTGTTATTACTGATGAAGAAGGTAATGAATACAATTATGTAGAAGAAATGGTTTTCGATGCAGGTAGCGATAAATATGCTATTTTAGTTAGCATTGATGGCGATGAAGAATGCGAATGCCATGAACATGATGAAGAATGCGGTTGCGAAGAAGAAGTAGATGTAATCTTAGCAAAAATCGTTAAAGATGAAAATGGTGAAGTTGAATATATTGAACCAACAGATGAAGAATTTGAAATTGCTCAACAAGCTTATGAAGAATTAATGGATAAACTTGAAGCAGAAGAATAATCATCTGAATTTGTTTAAAGTTTAATACGTATCAAAGAAGGTACCATAGAAAAATGGTATCTTCTTTTTTGTGAATATAAATTTTTATTTGAGGTAGATTTATGGAAAATTTAGTAGAAAATATTAGTAAATCAGTAGCTATTGAATTGCTTTTTGAAGAAATGCCAACAAGACCTACTGCAAATGCTATTTTTCGTGAAGCTAGAAAAATATTTGGTGATATAAATATCATCAATAGAGATGGAAATGATATTGAATTTAGCGTAGATAAATTTGTAGCATATAATGAAGATAATACAACTTCTCCAGTAATACTTGCTATGGGAAATATAACAGATTTTGATGATAAAGTAGCTGTAAGTGAATTTGAACGCACACAGATTTGGAATGTAGCTAACAGTGAAGAATTATTGAGTAAATATAAATATGCTGTAAAAATATGGGATGTAAATGCTCAAAGACAAATTCCTAAAGAACGTGCTATTATGTTAGTGGATTGGCTTAATGTAGCTTTAAAATTATATCCTAAATGTCAAGCTATTTGGATAAAATCAGCAGGTAAATTACAATTAGCACAATCCATTAAGAATTTAAAAGAAACTGGTATAGTTAAATATTTATATAGTATGGTTAATATTCGTTTCTTCAATGTGCCTAATACAAATGAATTCATTGTAGATAGTGTAGGATTGGCTAATATTGGTTTAAGTGATGTACAATTCCATTTCAAAGGTATGAACCCTAATAAAGTAGCTAATCTTGCATATAGCTTAGCTCGTTATATTTTGAATAATGATGATATCATGATTAAAGATGGCGATACCATTGATGGCATGAATGATGAGGGCAAAATGACACCAGAAGTTCAATGGATTTGTAGATATGAAGATTCTTTAATCGAACCACTTCGTCCTGTTTTAGATATTGATACTGGTAAATATGCCGCTGGCGATAGAAATTAAAAAAAACACTTTCTAATTTTAGATATTTTCTAAGTTAGAAAGTGTTTTTTAGTTAAGTATAAAATTATTTGATTAAGTTAAATTTACGCATTGCTGTTTTTAATTGTTCAAGATGAGCATCTTCCATTTCGCAAAGTGGCATGCGTAAAGGACCCATATCAAAGCCCATTAAACGAAGTGCAACTTTTACAGGAATTGGATTTACTTCACAGAATAATGCTTTGATTAATGGGAAGTATTCAATTTGTTTTTTCGCTGCTTCTTCAACTTTGCCATCAAAGAATAATTGACACATATCATGTGTTTCTTGTGGCATAACGTTGGAAAGTACGGAGATAACACCTTTTGCACCTAAAGATAATAATGGAACGATTTGGTCATCATTACCAGAATAGAAAGTGAGTTTATCACCGCAAAGAGACATTGTTTCAGCAACTTGACTGATATTGCCACTAGCTTCTTTAACTGCTGCAATGCGTGGATGTTCTGCTAAAACAGCGTAAGTTTCTGGTGTAATACCTACACCTGTACGAGATGGTACATCATAAAGAATGATAGGTACATTTACATTATCAGCGATAGATGTGAAATGTTTGATAAGTCCTTTTTGTGTACATTTATTATAATATGGAGTAACTACTAATAAAGCATCAGCACCTGCTTTATCTGCATGTTGAGATAAATTAATAGCATATCTAGTATCATTAGAACCAGTACCTGCAATAACAGGAACACGTTTATTTACATAGTCAACAGTAAATTTAATGATTTCTTCATGTTCTTCATCTGTCATTGTAGCAGATTCGCCACTTGTACCAGCAATTATGATAGCGTCTGTACCATTGTTTAAG
>CASEWY010000246.1 GCA_949291625.1 uncultured Bacillota bacterium | reverse complement strand
AAATAGATGCAAATAATTTTGCTTCTATGAATACTAATGTTGATAATATTAATCATGATCCTATACATCGACGTAAAGAGGTTAATTTTGATAGTGGAAATGATATCATAAATAATCAAGAAAATACTAAAAATAATGATTTTAATAATGAATATCTTGATGAATATATTGACGAAGTTAAACAATATATGATGGATAAAGGACTTATGGTATCAGATAATACCCAACAAAATATTTTAAGAGAATTAAAAGGCGAACGTCCAAAGAAAAAAGTTGAAATTGAAAATAATATTAATGAAGATAAAACTACTCAGCAAGATACTATGGAAGTTCCTTCGTTTGCTAATCAAACTTTACCAAGTGAATTCAATGATATTTCCATTGAAGATATTAAGAAAAGAGATAATATAACTTCAGAAATGAGAAAGGTTGTTAATTCTCAACCAAAATATGATTTTTTTGATGATAGTGATTCTTATGATACTATCAGTAATTTAGAATCTTCTTTAGCTCAAGAAAAAACAGCTAGGGAAAAATTAGTAAATGAAACTACCCAAATGCGTGCTCAATTAGATGAATATGAAGATAATTTGACAGATGTAAATGATAAGATGCAACATACTAATCGTATTTTAAATTTTGTATTAGTTGTACTTATTTTTGCTTTAGTTATTGTTTTAGCAGTTATCTTATATATGGTGCTTTTAAATAAGGGGACAATATAAAATGAATATAGCTATAGATGGACCTAGTGGAGCAGGAAAAAGTAGTATTGCTAAATTATTAGCCAAAAAATTAAATTATGTACATTTAGATACAGGTAGTATGTATCGTTGTGTTGCATATAAAGCTATACAAAATAAAATAAATTTAGATGATGAAGAATTGATTTGTCAAATGATAGATAAAACTAAAATATCTTTTGATAGTGTAGGCAATGTATATCTAGATGATGAGGATGTAAAAAATAAGATTAGAACCAATGATATTTCTTTAGCAGCTTCAAATGTTTCAAAATTACCAAGAGTTCGCGAAAAATTAGTTAAATTACAGCAGGATATGGCTAAAAATATCTCTGTAATTATGGATGGAAGAGATATTGGTACTGTTGTTTTAAAGGATGCACCAGTCAAAATATTTTTAACAGCTACCAGTTTAGAAAGAGCTAAAAGACGCTATAAACAAAATTTAGAAAATGGCATAATTAGTGATATTGACCAATTACAAAAAGAAATTGATCAACGCGATTATCAAGATACACATCGTAAGGCTTCACCATTAAAAAAAGCAGAAGATGCAATTGAAATTGATTCTAGTACTATGACAATTGATGAAGTAGTAGAAGCAATATTAAATATAATTAAGCAAAAGGAGAAATGCGCATGATTGATGGAATCATAGCGATTGTCGGTAGGCCAAATGTAGGTAAATCTACAATATTTAACCGTTTCATTCAAGAAAGATTATCTATCGTAGAAGATACTCCTGGGATTACACGCGATCGTATTTATGGAAAAGCAACATGGTTAACAAAAGAATTAAGAATAATTGATACTGGTGGTATTCAATTACTAGATCAACCATTCCAAGAAGAAATAAAAGCACAAGTTGATATTGCAATTGAAGAAAGTGATGTTATTGTTTTTGTGGTGAATGGAAATGATGGTGTTACTAATGATGATATGTATATTGCAAAATTATTGCAAAAAGCCAATAAACCAGTGGTATTAGCTGTAAATAAAATTGATGATAGTAATAAAAAATTAAATATCTATGAATTTTATAATTTAGGTCTATCCGATCCTATTGCAGTTAGTGGAATTCATGGAATTGGTATTGGCGATGTTTTAGATGAATGTATCAAATATTTACCTAATAAAAGTATTAATGAGTATGAAGATAGTATTAAATTTGCAATTATCGGTCAACCAAATGTAGGTAAAAGTAGTTTAGTAAATGCTATTTTAAATGAAGATAGAGTTATAGTCAGCAATATTGAAGGAACAACTAGAGATGCTATCGATACTCCATTTTCAAAAGATGGAAAAGACTATGTAGTTATTGATACAGCAGGTATTCGTAAAAAAGGTAAAGTTTATGAGAATGTTGAAAAATATTCTGTATTAAGAGCTATGAGTGCTATTGAAAGAGCTGATGTCATATTATTTGTTATAGATGGTGAAAAAGGCATCAGGGAACAAGATAAACATGTTGCTGGCTATGCTTATGAAGCCGGTAAAGGTATAATCATTGTATATAATAAATGGGATACGGTAGAGAAGGATACGCATACAATTAATGAGGTAACAAATAAAATTCGTAATGAATTTGTTTATTTAAGTTATGCTCCTATTATCTTTGTTAGTGCTTTAACTAAACAAAGAGTTAATGCTTTATTGCCTTTAATTGATCAAGTATATACCAATTGTAATTTAAGAATAGATACTAGTATTTTAAATGAAGTTATCTTAGATGCTCAATTACAAACACCTGCACCTGCTATTAATGGCAAACGTTTTAAAATTAGTTATGCTACGCAAGTAAGTGTTGCATGTCCAACCTTCGTTTTAAGTGTTAATGATCCTAAACTACTTCATTTTAGTTATCAAAGATATTTAGAAAATAAGCTTAGAGAATCTTTTGGTTTTGAAGGTACTCCAATAAAGATTATTGCGCGAAAGAAGGGTTAAGATGAAAACAGTAATTTTAGGTAGTGGAAGTTGGGGCTGTGCCTTAGCTAATGTTCTAGCAGATAATAATGCAGATGTTAAGGTTTGGGGTATAAATGAAGAAGAAGTTAATGATATTAATATAAATCATCAAAATAGTCGTTATTTTTCGGCAAAATTGAATGAATCAATTAAAGCGTATCTAGATATTAATATTATTAAGGATGCAGATATTATTTTATTATCTATTCCTAGCTCAGCCATAGAAGAAGTGTGTTTAAAAATCAATCAATATGCAAATAAACCTGCCATTATTATTAATGTAGCTAAAGGATTTCATCCTACTACTCATGAAAGATTGAGTGTTGTGATTGACCGTTGTTTAGATGATAGGGTAAAAAAGGCTATTGTAAGTCTAATTGGTCCTTCTCATGCTGAGGAAGTTGTCATTAGATTATTGACTTGTGTCAATGCTGTAAGTGATGATTTAGAAAGTGCTAAAATAGTACAAAATTTATTCTCAAACAATTATTTTAGAGTATATACCAATAATGATGTAATAGGTGCTGAAATTGGTGTTGCTTTAAAAAATATTATGGCTTTAGCTAGTGGAATGTTAACAGGTGTAGGCCAAGGTGATAATGCAAAGGCAGCTTTAATGACCAGAGGACTTGCCGAAATGACTAGATATGGAACTTTCTTTGGTGGTAAGTTTTCTACATATTTAGGCTTGGATGGCGTGGGTGATTTGATTGTTACATGCACAAGTGTGCATTCCCGTAATTTTCAAGCTGGTTTAACTATTGGTAAAACTAATAATGTTAAAGAATTTATGCGAACTAATACTAAGACGGTTGAGGGAATTAAAGCTTGTAAAATTGTTTATGAAGAAGCTTTAAAAAATCATATCGATATGCCTATTACTACGGAGATTTATCAGATATTATATGAAGGAAAAGATTGTAGATTAGCCCTAGTTGATTTGATGAATCGTGAATTAAAAAATGAATATTAAAATGTTATGATCGATCAAATGATCGATCTTTTTTATGCAAAAAAAAAGGAAATGATAATAAATATCATCTCCTAATTATATTACCAAGGTCGAGGTCCCCAAGAGTCATCCCAACCATCATCATATTGATATGTAAAGCTAGTGCACTTGGTTTCACTAGTATAATTTCCAGTAGAGAAACCACCACATACACTTACATTACCATATAAATCGCCAACATAACCATTATATGATGCAGATGCACTTGAAACACTTCCAATTTGATAACCATCACAGCTTATTGTTGCCCAATATGTTATGTTGCTACCTAATACCCATGAATAATCAAATAGACAGGTACCTGTTGCTTGAATATTGTTATAGTCATCAATTAAAGAAATGTCTTTAGTATTTCCATAGCAACCACCTTCACCAACGGACCATCCAATATTGATTGAACCATCAGCTCCTTGAGAAGCACTAATTCCATTAAAGGTAGTATCAACTTCATGGTCACGAATATCGACTAAATCTTTCTTACCTGTAGAGCTTACATAGCTAGTTACTGGCCTTACATTCATCCAACTTTCCCATTTAGCATATGGATATGAGCCATAAACATAAGTTATTTCTTCAACATCACTTGGCATTTCAATTTCTGATGGAATACCACCACTTTCTTCGCAAGCATCAAGTATTAATTTATTGATATTACCTGGAATATTTAATGAGCTCTTATAGCTATTATACCAAGTACCTTCACCAGATATAGCTTTATCATAACCAACCCATAATGCATTAGTATATTTGCTAGTAGAAGCAATCATCCATTTATCTTTTGCAGCACCTTCTGGAATACCATATTGTAGACCATCAGTACCCCAGTCTGTAGTACCGGTTTTAGCATAAACAGGATAATCTCTTTCAAGTATTTGCATATAGTTATAATAAGGTCCATAGACGTTATTATATAATAATTCTGTAGTCATCCAAGCACTACCACTTGATATTACACGACGATTTTGATCGGTAGGGTAGTAAACAGTACCATCTTGCATGACGATTTTACTGATAGTATGCGGTTTGTTGTAAATTCCTCCATTCATAATAGCAGCTTGTGCTCCTGCCATTTCATAAGGAGTTGTTTCAAACCAAGTTCCACCAATTGCAAATGATAGATGGAAATTTTCTTCAGTTACTCTAGTAAAACCAATAGATTGCATATAATCAACAATTTTTTTAGTACCAATTGTTTCTTGTAATTCTTGTAATGTTAAAATTGCAGGAATATTTAAGGAAGTTCCAACAGCATCCTTTAATGGAACATCACCACGATATTTATCGTCGAAGTTAACTAATACTCTTGATTCATATGGATAGGTAATAGGTTT
>CASEWY010000245.1 GCA_949291625.1 uncultured Bacillota bacterium | reverse complement strand
TTTTAAAAGATAAGCCTCTACCATCTCCATCCATTTTTTATATGTCGCATTATCATTTTGTAAACCATGTCCCGAATGTTTACATTCAAAATATTGATAATCTACATTATTTTCTTCAAGAACTTTTTTAAGTCGAAGTGAAGCTTTAAAAGGTTGTACTTTATCATAAGTACCATAAGCAACTACACTAGCTGGAGAACTAGGTGTAATCCAATCTACTGCAGAAATTGGTTTAACTTTTTCTAGATAAGCATCATCTTTTATTTCTTCAGCACTAATTTGTTCACCTAACATTGCACTAAATAATAAAGATGCTCCTTGATAACTTTCATTATTATCTAGATTAAATCCCATAGTATCCCAATCTTCTCTATGCATACTTGCAGGCCCTACTGCACCAAAAGTTAATACTACTGGAACAGGAGCCTCCTTAGCATCTCTATAAGCATAAATCATCGCTAAGGTATGACCAGCAGATCCTCCTGCTATAGCCATTTTATCAATTGGATAACCTAATTTTTTAGCTTCTTCTATAACTATTAGAATAGCTTTTTTTATCTCATTAGATTGACTTAAAACACTAGCATCATTCTCTTCATTTCTAAGTGTATAATTGATGCCACTTGCTACATATCCTTTTTTACATAACCAAGATAATATTTGTTCATCACCACTTTTATCACCTGAAGTAAATCCTCCTGCATGAAGATATACTACTAAACCATAACTATTTTTTGTATTATCTTTTGGTAAATATAAATCAAACTTATTTGCTTCATTTTCACCATAGACAATATCTTTTTTCAATATACCTATATCATCATTCCAAGCTACATTATATTCACTTGCCCATGCTGGTTTAATAGCAAATTTAGAAATAATTCCTAAGATAAATGCGATAATAAAAATTAAGATTGCTAAAGATATTGACATTGTTTTTCTCCTTTTATATTCTTACTCAAAGTATATTTCCTCCAAAAAGACTACCACCCATTAATAAATTAAATAAAGCTCTAATACTAAGTCTACCAAGCACAAAACCTATAATGATAATAAAAATAATAATTATTCTTTTAGTTATTAATGTCATGTTCATTTCCTTTCATTTATTTGACAACATATATTTATTATGTTAATTTATTGATGAAACATTTGTATCATCGTTACAATCGTATCATCAAATAAATTAACATGCAATAGAGGTCAAAAAAATGAAACAAAACAACAAAAATGTATCACCCATGAGCAATCAATCTCGCAACACTTATGTAATTGAACACATCACTCAAGCACTAATAGAATTATTAAAAGAAAAAGATATTGAAGAAATATCCATAAGTGAATTATGTGATTTAGCAGGTATTGGTAGAGCATCCTTTTATCGAAACTTTAATACTAAAGAAGACATTATTAAAACTTATATAAATAAATTATTAAAAGACTTATTGCAAAATACTTCTTTTGAACAAAATAATTCATTAAGTTATTTTCTCCATATTTTATTTAATCATTTTGAAAAACATCTAGAATTTTATACTATATTAAATCAAAGAAAACTCATTTATCTTATCAAAGATGTATTAGTAGATATATGTGGGCTTAAAAAAGATCAATCCAAAGAAGAAGCCTATGCTAGTGCTTATTTTGTCTATATTATCTATGGTTGGATAGAAGTATGGTTTCAAAGAGGAATGAAAGAAAGTGCTGATGAAATAGCTCAAATGTTTAAAGATAGAGGCTTATAATTATGAAAAATACTCCATTAATTCATACTAAAAATTTAATAAAAATGATCTTGAAGCATTATTTATAATACTAAAAGATAAAGAAGTAAATAAATTTTTACCATGGTTTCCCATTAAAAATATTGAAGAAACTAAAATATTTTATGAAAAAAATTATTTATCAGTTTATAATCAAGATAAAGGTTATGCCTACGCTATTTGCCTTCAAGAAGATAATTATCCTATAGGCTATATTAAAATAGATACTAATGAACCATATGATTTAGGATATGGTCTACTTAAAGAATATTGGCATAAAGACATTACTAGCGAAGCAGAACTAGCTTTATTAAAACAAGCAAAAGAAGATGGTATACCATATATTACAGCCACCCATGATAAAAATAATCCAATAAGTGGTAAAGTCATGGAAAAATAGGTATGAAATATTGTTATTCATATGAAGAACTATGGCAACCTAAAAACATTATGGTTATTTTTAGAATGTATCAAATTAATTTAAATATTGATGATAATTTTATTTATCAAGGATATTGGAATAAATATAACAATCATTTTATTGAAGATTTCAGGAGCTTTTAACATAAAAAAGACATTTATATTATTAACTGCAGTAGCTTTAGGTGCTACTGTGTGGTCTATACATCGAAATAAAAAATATCCTCTAGCAAAAGGATATCGACCATTTAATAAAGTTGTCATAAATGGATCAATTATTAATATTCCAATTTTAAAATTTGCGAATAAGATATTAGAAAAAGAACCATTACCATCTTTACCTAATGAATTAATTTCTAAGCAAATAAATATAAATACAAGAGATAATAAAAATATTAAACTAACTATTTATAAACCAAATAATATTAAGGATAAACAACCATGTTTAATCTATTATCATGGCGGTGGATTCTTTATTAAAGATGAAGCATATATTCATAGAATCGTCATGAAATATGCCATAAATGCTAAATGCACTGTTGTCTTTGTTCATTATCGTACATCTGATAAATATCCTTTCCCTATACCATTTTATGATTGCGCTGATGCCATTGAATATATATGGAAAAATGCTGATGAATTAAATATTGATAAAGATAGAATTGCGGTTGGTGGTGATAGTGCTGGAGGTTGTCTAGGTGCATCTATTACTCACTATTGCAAAAAGCATAATATTCCATTATGTTTTCAAATGTTAATATATCCGGTAATTGATGCAAATATGAATAGTGAATCTACCCTTAAATATAAAGATGGACCACTATGGAATTCTACTATGTCTAAAAGAATGTGGGAAATATATTTAAGAGATGGCATCAATGATAAAGAAGAATATGCTAGCCCTATTTTAGCTAAAGACTTTACTAATTTGCCTAGGGCTTATATAGAGACATGTGAATTTGATTCTTTATCTGATGAAGGTAATTTATATGCTAAAATATTAAAAGAAAATAATATTCCTGTTGAATTATCACAAATAGAAGGTGGTATTCATGGCTTTGATTTTATACAAAATACAAAATTGACCAAGGATGCAATAATAAGACGTTCTAATGCCTTATATAATGCATTTTATAAACAATAATTTTCAAAAGGAATAATACTATGTACATCAAACAAATTAAGGATAACAACGATAAACAAAAAATAGCCAGACAAATATTAGAAGCACTACCAGATTGGTTTGACATAGATGAATCAAGAGAAAATTATATTAAAGAAAGCACTGATCAACTCTTCTTTGCCTCATTTGATAAAAATAATGCAACTGGTTTTTTATGCCTAAAAGAAACAAGTAAAGACACAATAGAACTAAGTATTATGGGTATATTAAAAGAATATCATCGTCAAGGAATCGGCAAAGAATTATTTTTAAATGCCAAAAAACTTGCAATAATGTATACCCTGTCAAGTAGACAATTAAATTATGTAAATTGATATATTGTTGGGAATGTATAAAAAGTTTGAAGTCTTTCCTAGTCTTTGGGATAAATGGAATCCTTGTCAGATATACATAATGGCACTTAAATAAATTGGAATTTTACAGCGAGGTGTTGAAAATGAAAGTTAAATTGAGAAAATGGGCATTTACAGATAAAGAATCTTTAATAGAAATGTGCAATAG
>CASEWY010000244.1 GCA_949291625.1 uncultured Bacillota bacterium | reverse complement strand
AATGGTTAACGAAAATTACACCATCTACATCAGCAGGGTCTTCAACAACAGCTAATACGCCATCCCAACCATCGCCACCAATAATTTGTGCTTCAATACCTAAAGCTCTAGCTTGTTTAGCAATTAAAGCATCATCTTTATAATAATTAGGAACAAATAATACATCAACATCTTCAGCTGCAATCTTAGTCAATTGCGTATTGAAATCAACATCACCAGTTGCATAACCTTCAGTAGCCACTACTGTACCACCTTTTTCTTCAAAAGTTTCAGTAAAGTTTTCCATCAAACCTTTAGAATAATCATCTGAAGTATTATAAAGAATAGCAGCAGTTTTAGCTTGTAATTCATCATAAGCAAATGTAGCAATTGTCATAGCTTGATAAGGATCAGTATAACAACCTCTAAATACATTAGGTCCTGTTAAAGTAATATCTTCAGCTGTACCACTAGGAGTAATAATAGGAATACCACTGGCTTGGCTAGCAGTACCAACAGCAGTACTTTCACCAGATAATGTACCACCAACAATAGCTGTAACATGATCTTCATCAACTAATTTGTTATAAGCATTTACAGCTTCTGTAGCATCACCTTTAGTATCATAACTAACAAATTTAACATCTTTACCATTTGCTTCATTATAATCTTTAATAGCCATATCAACGCCATTATAAACAGCTATACCATAGACACTATAATCGCCTTCTAATGGACCAAATGAACCAATACTGATTGTAGAACCATCAGCACTAGCAGTAGAATCAGTGTTTGTTGTAGAGGTACTAGAATTGCCAGTGCATCCACTTAAGGAAGCTACTAACAATACAGCTAATCCTCCTTTTAAAATACTAGATAATTTCATATAATACTCTCCCCTTTGTTTCTAATGATAAAATGATAAATCATTTTCATTAATTTTTCAACTATTTTTTCATTAGTCTTTTTAACTTTTCTGAAAATATTTTCATAAATGAAACAAAATAAAAAGCTATCGCTCCCACAATCCTTCGATAGCTTCATTTATACGATTTTTCTTATGGCTATTTAATAACCATTTCAACCAACAATACCCCGTAGAAATCAATAATATCAATGTTATTAAATCCCATATATTCAATATTTCAATTATCTTAGATCACCTCGATATCCCCAATATTCCTTTTGATCCCTATTTTGTATCAAAATATAAATTATTACTACCATTATCGATAATAATGTAATAAATAAAAATAAATAATTAGGTCGAGCTTTGAAATAAACTCCCCAATCTTTCAATCCAATATAAGCATTTTCATCTAAACTAAAATGAATAACTTCACCCCATAAATCACTATTTTCAACTCTATCAATATCATAAAGTTTACCATTTAAATATAACTTATCCTCATCAATAGATGTATTAGGCTCACTATCAACTGATACAGCCCCATTAGTTTCAACTGGCTTTTCACTAGGAATAACCTTTAATTCCCCAGTTAATATTAATTCAACATTCACATAGATTTCATCAGTTATACCAACAGTTAATTCATAGGTTCCACTTTCATCAATATCCCTTAAATTCTCTTTAATATATAAATTACTATTACCTAATTTTTCCCCATTGGCATATAATTGACAACCCGCTGCGTCTAATAATTCTTGTTGAGTCCAATCTTTAAAATCATTTATATCAGCTTTAACATCTTCACATGTTAATTGATAATCTTTTCTTTCAATTATTATACCCTCACTAGCTAAAGGGCGCACTTCAAAACCAATGCCTAATGCAAAGCTTACTAAAATTAAAATGCATAAAATTTTAATAATGCGAATCTTGAACATCTTTTTAGCCCCTCTAACTTCTTTATTATACCCTAATTTAGCTTTTTTTATTATAATATAAATAACAAAATTATTAAAAGGAGACAAAAGATGAAAATTGGAACTATCGGTACCGGCTCTATAACTACCGCATTTTTACACAATTGGTTAAAATGTAAACAAGAAATTGGTGCTATATACTCTAGAAACTATGATACAGGCAAAGCTTTAGCCGACAAATTTAATTGTCCTAAAGTATATACCGACTTAAGCAAAATGCTAGATGATCAAGAAATTGATATCATCTATGTAGCTTCACCAAATTCCTTACATTATGAACAAGCTAAACAATGCTTACTAGCAAATAAACATGTTATATTAGAAAAACCTTTTACTTCTACTATCGAAGAAGCAAAAGAAATAATTGAACTAGCAAACAAACAAAAATTATTTTTATTTGAAGGAATTACTACCTGCTATCTACCAAATTTAGAAGAATTAAAAAAAGCCATTAAAACCATTGAACCAATTCATATGGTCACTTGCAATATGTCCCAATATTCACGTAAATATAATAGTTATTTAAATGGTGAAAAACCAAATGTATTTACTACTAAATTCTCTGGTGGCGCATTGATGGATTTAAATGTCTATAATATGCATTTTGTAACTAGCTTATTTGGTTATCCTAATAAATTAAGCTACTGCGCCAATATCATGGAAGGAGTAGACTTTGGAGGAAGTTTACAATTTATCTATGACAATCAATTACTAGCCACCCTAAATGCTTGTAAAAACACCTACGCCCAAAGCAATATTCAAATTCAAGGTGAAAAAGGTTATATCACTAGTAACTACGCTTCAAGTATGTTAACATCATTTACAATATATAAACCAGATGAAGATCCTCAAACTATCGATGTTCAAGAACCAGGTCTAACTCATCATTATTATATTGCTTATCTATTAGATTTAATTAAAAATAAAGATTTAGCAAAATGCCATGAACGCCTAGAACACTCATTAAAAATTGTAGAGCTATTAGTAGCAGCCAGAAAAGACGCAAATATCATCTTTGAAGCAGATAAACTAAAGTAAACATTTTCCCATTAAAATCAATTTAAACAACTATATAATAGAGCATATCTGACATTTTGGGCAATTGTGACCCTATAGATCTCAGATATCGCTCTTTTTTTACTTTTTATATACAAAAAAAATTGCAAAAAAATTTTTTACTTTTTTTAAAAAAAGTATTGCACACCTTATAAACTTATGTTAATATAATTGAGCAACGCCTAAATAGCTCAGTCGGTAGAGCAAACGGCTGTTAACCGTTAGGTCACAGGTTCGAGCCCTGTTTTAGGCGCCATTTTTTTTGGCTCGTTGGTGAAGTGGCTTAACACAGCGCCCTTTCACG
>CASEWY010000243.1 GCA_949291625.1 uncultured Bacillota bacterium | reverse complement strand
ATTGAATGCAGATGGTAAAGCTGAATGTGCAGAAGATACTTGCATCGATTGTGGTGCTTGTGTTGGTACTTGCCCAGTATCTGCAATTTCTCAATAAACCAAGTTTAAAACTTGGTTTTTTTTTTATTATTAGATATAATTATAAGGCATAAGATGGAGATAATAATTTAATGGAAAAATTTAATAATATATTGCCTGATTTAAAGAAAGCTAAAATTCGTACAAAAGATCAAACTATCATTAAAAGAGAAATTTTTGATCTTCCAGAACAAGTTAAAAATTTAGGGGTTGGAAGAACCTATTTTTTACGTACATATGGCTGTCAAGCTAATGAACGTGATTCTGAGACCATTGCTGGTATTTTAGAGGCAATGTCTTTTACTAAAGTTGATAAAGAAGAAGATGCCGATGTATTATTTTTTAATACTTGTGCAATACGTAAAAATGCTGAAGATAAAGTCTTTGGGGAAATTGGAATGCTTAAAAAATTAAAGCGGAATAATCCAGATTTAATATTTGCGCTTAGTGGTTGTATGGCTCAAGAGGAAAGCGTAGTTAATACTTTATTGACTAAGTATCCACAAGTTGATTTAATTTTTGGTACCCATAATATTCATCGTTTGCCTTATCTTTTATATAATGCCATGATGTCTAAAGAAAAGACAGTAGAAGTTTATTCTAAGGAAGGGGAAGTAGTAGAAAACCTTCCAGTTTCGCGTTTTGGTAAATATAAAGCATGGGTAAATATTATGTATGGTTGTGATAAATTTTGTACTTATTGTATTGTTCCTTATACTAGAGGTAAACAACGTTCGCGTTTAATGGAAGATATCTTAGAAGAAATTGAAGAGCTTAAATGTGAAGGATATCAAGAGGTTTGTTTATTGGGACAAAATGTTAATGCCTATGGTAAGGATTTAGGTATGGAAGATGGATTTGCTAAGTTATTAGAAGAAGTAGCAAAAACTAATATTCCCCGTATTCGTTTTAGTACTAGCCATCCTCGTGATTTTAGTGAAAATATGGTTCATGTTATGAAAAAATATGATAATATCATGCCTAGTTTGCATCTACCAGTACAAAGTGGTAATAATGATATCTTGAAGATAATGGGTAGAGGTTATACAGTAGAGCATTATAAGCATCTATATGATCTTTTAAAACAAGAGATTCCTAATATTACTTTTAGTACAGATATTATCGTAGGCTTTCCTAATGAGACACATGAGCAATTTTTAGATACTTTAGCCTTAGTAGATTATTGTAAATATGATTTAGCCTATACATTTATTTATAGTGCTAGAGAATCTACCCCAGCTGCAAAGATGGTTGATACTGTTTCAGAAGAAGAAAAGTCTAAAAGATTACAAATGTTAAATGAAAAAATAACTTATTATTCTAATTTAAATAATCAAAAGTATTTGCATAAGACCTTAAAAGTTTTAGTTGATGGTTTAAGCAAGAAGAATAAAGAAGTTTATAGTGGATATAGTGAAGAGAATAAATTAGTCAATTTTACCGGAAATAATATAGAAATTGGTAAAATTGTAGAAGTATATATTACTGATGTTAAAAGTTATTCTCTAAATGGTATAGTGAAGGAGGTAAAAGATGAGCAAAGTTAGGATATTTGCATTAGGTGGTTTAGATGAAGATGGCAAAAATATGTTTGTCGTTGAAGTTGATGATGGCATATTTATTTTAGAATGTGGCTTAAAATATCCTCAAGGTGATCAATTAGGTGTAGAAATGATCATTCCTGATTTTACTTATTTAAAACAAAATGAGAAGAGAATAAAAGGTATTTTTATTACCCATGGTCATGATGATGTTATGGCTGCATTGCCTAGTTTGATGAGGGTTATAAAAGCGCCAATTTATACTGCGCCTTTAACTGCGGTATTATTAGAAAAACGCTTTAAAAAAGAAGGTATTAGAAAATATGAAATTCATCGTATTAAACGTAATAGTACTTTCAAGATAGATAATTATAAAATAAAAACTTTTGGCGTTACTCAATCAATTATGGATGGTTTTGGCGTAGGTATTTGGACGGATGAAGGTTATATTGTATATACTAGTGAATATATCGTAGATTATGATATTAAAAATGATGCCTTCCGTTGTAATTTAAGTGAGATAACTAAGATTGGTAATGAAGGAGTTTTGGCTTTATTGACCGAATCAGTAGGTTCAACGCGTGAAGGGCATAGTGCGCCTAAACATCGTATTACTTCAATTATTGAGCCTAGTTTTGAATATACTGATAATCGTATAATTGTAACTTTATATAATCAAAATATTTATCGTATTATTGAAGTGATTGAATTAGCGGTAAAATATGGAAGAAAGATTTGTTTTTATGATGATGAATTAAAACAAATGATGAGTGATATTGAAAAATTAGGCTATTATCATGTTCCAGTTAATGCGGAGATTGCCAAGGCTAATTTTAATAATAGTGAAGAAAATATATTAGTAATCATTTCTGGTAGTGGTTCTAATATTTTTAAACGCGTGCATAAAATCGCAATTAAAGAAGATGAATTCTTGGAATTTAGGGAAACAGATACTATTATAATTGCTTCCCCAATGGTTCCAGGTACTGAGCATGAAGCTACGAAGATGGAAAATGATCTTTATAAAGAAGGTGCTACAGTAATTGCGGTTGATAGTAAGCGTGCTTATTCTATGCATGCGGCAATTGAGGATCTTAAGATGATGCTTTATTTATTTAATCCATCTTATTATGTTCCGGTTAAAGGTGAATATCGCCAGTTGGTATCAAATGCTAATATTGCATTAGATATGGGCTATAAAGCCGATCATATTATCGTTTTAGATAATGGTCAGATTGCGACTATTGAAGATGGTAAACTAAGCAAGCATTATGATCTAATTGAACTAGATGATGTCATGATTGATGGCAAGGATAATTTAGATGCTTCAGGAATGGTTTTAAGAGATAGAGAAATTCTTTCAACTGATGGAGTTATCGTTGCTGGAGTAGTGGTTAATTTTAAGACTAAAGAAATTATTGGTGGACCTGATGTACAAAGTCGTGGAGTAATTTATTTAAAAGATGCTGATTATGTTATGAAGGAAGTTGGCGTAATGCTAGAAAATATCATAAATACTGCCGTCAAAGAAAAACGTTATGATAATATGGCATGTCGTCAAGAAGCTAGAGAAAAGATTTCTCGTTATGTTTTTAAAGAAACTGGAAAGAAACCAATGATTTTACCAGCGATTGTTGAAATTAATATCAAAGGTTAGGTGTAATATTTGTGGCTAGAAGAAAAAGTGCAAAGAAAAAACAACAAGAAAAGGAATTATATACTTATTTAGCTGTGGTAATAATTGGGGCTATTTTATTGATAGCTTGCATGCGTTTAGGTATTGTTGGTACATTCTTGTATAATCTTTTTAGAGTAATATTTGGTGAATATTTCTATGTAGTCTTAATATATTTTTGTATTATGGCTATTTGGCACAATATTAAAAGATTTAAAAAATCTCTTACTGTTAGTATTTTAATTGGTACGATATTGCTAGTATTGGCATTATTAATATGGGCAATGTTACCATATGATCGCAGTTTAAGTGGTTTTACTATTTTTGAAAGCTTTGTTGATAATATTCCTACATATTTTGCTAATCAAGGTAATAGCTATGGGGGAATTATTGGTGCTTTATTATTATCTGTTTTTACTATTTTGTTCGATTATCAAGGTACGATGATTATACTAGTAGTAATGATAATAATTGCATTATTATTAATGGTACCAATAAGCAATATCAATAAGATTTTTGATAGTGGTAATAAAGTCATTGAAAAATCTAAAGAATTATTAACTTCTGATGATGAAGAAGATGATTATGAAGAAGATGAAGAAGAAATAGTTAGTAATCATATGCCTTTAATTAATACTATCGATGTTGATGATGAACCAATTTCTACAAATAAAAAAAGTTTATTTATTGAAGTTGATGATAGTGAAGAAGAAATAGAAGAAGTAAAACCTATTGAGAAGGTTTCTACTAAAACTATAGATGTGGAAAATAAATCTACCAATGTTAAAACTAATGCAAAGTTGGCTCCTTATGTGCCTGCACCTTTGAGTTTATTAGATCCTCTTTCATCAATTAAAAAGAGCACTAAAAATCAAATTAGTGCTAGAGAAAAAGGTGAAAGGTTAATTGAAATCTTAGAGAATTTTGGTATTAATGCTAAATTGATTGCGACCCATATTGGTCCTAGTGTTACTAAATTTGAAGTTAGACCTGATACTAATGTTAAAGTAAGTAAGATACAAAGTTTATCAGATAATATTAAAATGGAATTGGCAGCTCGTGATATTCGTATTGAAGCACCTATTCCTGGAAAAAATGCTGTAGGTATTGAAATTCCTAATATAGAAAGTACCATGGTTAAAATGAAAGAATTAATGATGGGCATTCCTAAAGAGCAAGATGATAAACCATTATTATTTGCTTTAGGTAAGGATTTAATGGGTAAAAATGTATATTGTCAATTAGACAAGATGCCGCATTTATTGATTGCTGGGCAAACTGGTAGTGGTAAAAGTGTTTGCATGAATACTATCATAACTTCTTTCTTATTAAGATGTAGTTGTGATGATGTTAAATTATTACTTATTGATCCTAAAAAAGTAGAATTTACCCCTTATCATAAAATTCCTCATTTATTAGGACCAGTAATTTCTGATCCTACCAAGGCTAATAATGCTTTGAAGATTGTAGTTAATATTATGGATGAGCGTTATGATTTATTTTCTCAAGTGGGAGTGCGTAATATAAGCGTATATAATCAAAAAGTAAAAAGCCAGACTGATAAGGAGAATGGCCTTAAACCATTACCTTATATCGTTGTTATTATCGATGAATTAGCTGATTTAATGGCAGTAGCAGGCAAGGAGGTTGAACTTAGCATTCAAAGAATTACTCAATTAGCCCGAGCTGCTGGTATTCATTTGATAGTTGCTACACAAAGACCTAGTACGGATGTTATTACTGGTATCATTAAAGCTAATATTCCTAGCAGAATTGCTTTTAATGTATCAAGTAGCATTGATTCTAGAACAATCATTGATCAATCTGGTGCTGAAAGATTACTTGGTAATGGTGATATGCTATATTATCCTACTGGGGAACCTAGTCCCATCCGTTTACAAGGTGTTTATGTGACTGATGATGAAGTTAATAGAATATGTGAATATGTAAATGCGCAAAGAACGCCAATATATGATGATGCCTTCATTCGCTTAGAAGGGGTAGATAATAATGAAAATACGGCGGTAATGAGTGCTTGTGATGATCCTTTATATGAAGAGATTAAAGACTATGTTGTTGAGGTTCAAAAGGCTTCCGCATCTTTATTACAAAGACGTTTTGGTATAGGTTATAATCGAGCTGCTAGAATGATTGATGTTCTAGAGGATAAGGGAATAATCGGACCGCAACAAGGTTCAAAACCACGTGAAGTTTATCTAAAAAAGGAAAATGAAAATAAGGAAGTCTAAAAATGATTTCCTTTTTATTTAGATAAAAATGCTTTTGTATTAAATTGATTTCTTATATAATATTTATGCTAAAAGATGGAGGAAATAATGAAAGAAGTATTAGATATTATTCAAGATGAAACATTGACATATTCTCAACAATTATTGGCTTTAGCACGTTTAGCAGAAAATATGGATCATACTATTGAACTTTCTGATGAACTTATTAAGGCTAAAGAAGAAGGTATTATTTGCGATTTAGGAGAAGGTAATGCTCCATATCGTCCTAGATATATTTGTCCTTCTTATCAATTGTTATTAGATAAGGGTTCTAAATTTTTAGATTTACAACCTGCTAAGGATTTATATGAAGCATTAAATAATTTATTGATTATGTATCGCCATGTTCCATCAATTACCTCTTATCCGGTTTTTCTAGGGACTTTAGATGATTTATTAGAACCATATGTGCAAAAAGTTGATAAGGATAGTGCTTATAAAGCATTAAAACTTTTTCTATTAAATATTGATAGAACTTTATGTGATTCATTTGTTCATGCAAATTTAAGTGGTAAAGATACTTTAACTGCAAGAATGATATTAGAATTGACTATGGAGATGCAATTGGCAATTCCTAATTTAACAGTTAAATATGATCCTGATAAAATGGATAAAGATTTTATGAATCTTTGTATTGAATGCATGATGAAAACTGCTAAACCATCGTTTGCCAATGACGCGATGTTTAGAAAAGAGTGGGGCAACAATTATGTTATTGCTAGCTGTTATAATGGCTTAAAAGAAAAAGGAGGGGGCTTTACCTTACCTCGTTTGCGCATGTATGAATGTAGTTTAAAGGCTAAAGATGCTGATGATTTCATTGATAATGTTTTGCCTTATTATGCAAATTTAATGTTGAAGATGATGGATGATCGCATTGAATTTATCGTAGAAAAGAGTAATTTCTTTAAGGCAAACTTTTTAGTGAAAGAAGGTTTTGTTGATTTAGATAATTTTACCGGTATGTTTGGTATGGTTGGTTTAGCTGAATGCTGTAATAATTTATTGCATATTAAAGATAATACTAAAGGTTATGGTAATAATAGCGAAGCTGATGAATTAGGTGTAAGAATAATGGAAAAATTACATGCTATAGTAGCAGCTCATAAAAGCAAATATTGTGCAAGTTTTAATCATGAATATCGTTTACATGCTCAGGTTGGCATTGATAGTGATGGTAGAGAAAATTCGCCTGGAGCAAGAATTCCAGTAGGAGCAGAACCAATTATGCCTCAACAAATAATGCATAGTTGTAAATTTCATAAATATTTTGAAACTGGAATTGGGGATATCTTTAAATTTGAAGAAACATGGAAAGATACTCCTGAAGCTCTAGCAAATATTATTGAAGGTGCAATGAAAAATGGTATGCGTTATTTTAGTGGTTATTTAGAAAATAATGATGTAGTACGCGTAACTGGTTATTTAGTTAAGAAAAGCGAATTAGCTAAATTAGATGCTAAACAACAATCTTTAAATAATGTTAGTGTTTTTGGGCAAGGAGCACGTGATTGTGGCAATGCACTAGATCGAAGGATTGTAAAAAATGATGAAGGCACCTATTAATCGTATTATTCCTTTTTCAAATGTAGATGGTCCAGGAAATAGAATGGCCATCTTTTTTCAACGTTGTCCATTTAAGTGTTTATATTGTCATAACCCTGAAACTATTAATGATTGCATAAATTGTGGTATTTGTGTTGATGGTTGTCCTACTAAGGCATTAATGATAGAAAATGGTAAAGTTATTTGGTATAAGGAAAAATGTGTAGGATGTGATCAATGCATTAATGTTTGTCCTAATCTTGCTAGTCCAAAGATTACTTACTATAGTGTAGAACAGCTTGTAGAAAAGATAAAATATGTAAAAGATTTTATTAGTGGTATCACGGTTAGTGGGGGAGAATGTATGGAACATGCCGATTTTTTGTGTGAACTATTTAAAGAAGTTAAAAAGATGGGGATTACATGTTTTATAGATTCTAATGGTTTTTATGAGTTTAAGGATTATCCAGAATTATGTAAATTCATGGATATGGTTATGTTAGATGTAAAAGCTTATGACTTAAATGATCATCTATCTTTATGTGCTCAAAGTAATGAGCATGTATTAAATAATTTAAAATATTTACAAGATATTGGTAAGCTTTATGAAGTTAGAACAGTTATGTTGCCTAATAATCCGGAATTAAATGAAAAAACTTTAAGAGGGGTTATTGATAATCTTGATCCTAATATTCGGTATAAATTGATTAAGTATCGTCCATTTGGTGTTAGAAAAGAAGGGTTAACTAAATTAGGTAATAATATAACTACGGATGAAGAGATTGAAAGAGTAGTATTAATAGCTAAAAAATTGGGACATAAAAATATTGTGATTATATAATTGTGATAATTTTGTGTAATTTTAGTTTACTTACTTTTAACAAAAAGGTAAAATAGATATGTAAGAGATACTTACAGGGAGGAAATTTAATGAAAAAAGCTTTAAAGCTATTCTTGGCTCTTTTAGTTTCTGTTAGCCTTGTAGCATGTTCTTCTAGTAGTACAACTGAAGAAACAAGTGCACCTACTGAAACTGAAACAACTGAAGAAACAACATCTACATCAGGAGAATGCCCAGTTACAATCGGTTTAGTAACTGATATGGGTGGTGTTGATGACAAATCATTCAACCAATCTGCTTGGGAAGGTGTTCAAAGATTTGCTGAAGACAATGGTTTACAAGATTGTGTAAGTTATTTACAATCTACATCTGAAGCAGATTATGTACCAAACTTATCTACATTTGCTGATGAAGGTAAAGATTTAATTATTGCAGTTGGTTACTTATTCCATGATGCAATGACTGAAGTTTCTGCAAACTATCCTGATACTAAATTCTTATTAGTTGATGATGTTGTAGAAGCTGAAAATGTTGAAAGTGCTACTTTCAATGCTGAACAAGGTTCATTCTTAGTTGGTGTAGCTGCTGGTTTAACTGCTACAGAAAATGGTTCTAAGACTGTTGGTTTCATGGGTGGTATGGAAGGACCAGTTATCGGTTCATTCCAAGCTGGTTATGAACAAGGTGTTTTAACTGTTTGTCCTGATTGTAAGATTTATGTTGACTATGCAGATTCTTATTCAGATGATGCTAAAGGTCAACAATTAGCTGCTAAACAATATGATTTAGGTGCTACTGTTATTTATCAATCTGCTGGTAATGCTGGTAATGGTGTTATCAAAGAAGCTAAAGAACGTGGTGATGTTTGGGCTATCGGTGTTGATAAAGACCAATATGAAGATGGTATGAAAGATGATGGTACTTCAATTATCCTTACTTCAATGTTAAAACGTGTAGATAGTGCTGCTTATAGTGCATGTGAAGATCTATTAAATGGTACATTTGAAGCTGGTACAAAAGTATTTAACTTAAGTAATGAAGGTGTTGGTGCTGAATTGACTAGTGGACGTAACTTAAGTGATGATGTTATCGCTCAAATCAACGATTTTGCACAACAAATTCAAAATGGTGAAATTGAAGTTAGTGCTGAAGCAACAATTGCTAACGGTTCTTCTAACTAATTTATAATTTTAATTTTAAAGGTCTTAAAGTTGTTTAAATTTTAAGGCTTTTTTTTCTATTAAAAAGATAAAAAATCATGCTATAATCAACAGTCAATAACCCACCACTTATAGAAGTGGGAGCTTGAAAAAGCTCTTGTTGATTAGACTAAGTGCTTTAAGCACTACGTTATCTAAGAAATAGGTACCAAGGGATGTATAGCCAAGTCCCTTGCTCTACGGTATTGGTTT
>CASEWY010000242.1 GCA_949291625.1 uncultured Bacillota bacterium | reverse complement strand
AGATACAATTATGGCATTTGATTCATTAAGTGAAAGATTAAATAAAGCATTAAGAAATATTAGTGGCAAAGGTAAACTTACTGATGATAATATGGAAGCGATGCTAAAAGAGATTCGTTTAGCATTGTTGGAAGCTGATGTAAATTATAGAGTAGTAAAAAATTTCTTAGAGAAAGTTAAAGAAAAATCTAAGGGCGAAGAAGTTATTGCTTCGGTAGATCCAGGACAAATGGTTGTTAAAATTGTCCATGATGAAATTATTGAATTACTAGGTAGCAATGAAGCTTCTTTAAATTTTAAAGAACATGGACTTAGTACCATTATGTTAGTTGGTTTACAAGGTACTGGTAAAACAACAAGTATTGCGAAGATTGCTAATATTTTAAAAAATAAATTGAATCGTAAACCATTATTAGTAGCTGCGGATGTTATTCGTCCAGCCGCTATTGAACAATTAGAGACCTTGGGTCAAAGTATAAATGTAGAAGTATTTACTAAAGGAACAAATACTAGTGCTTTAGATACTGTTAAATTAGCAATGGAATATGCTAAGACTAAAGATTTTGATACCGTACTTATCGATACGGCAGGTAGATTGCATATCGATGAAGAATTGATGAAAGAATTACAAGATATTAAAACTTTAGTATCACCAGAAGAAATCTTATTAACCGTAGATGCGATGACTGGTCAGGATATTGTTACGGTTGCGAAAAGTTTTAATGATAGTTTGAGTGTTAGTGGTTTAGTCGTTACTAAATTTGATGGTGATTCACGTGGTGGTGGTGTTTTATCTGTAAAAGCTATAACCAATGTGCCTATTAAGTTTGTTGGTCAAGGAGAGAAAATAGAAGATATGGATATTTTCTATCCTGAAAGAATGGCTGATAGAATCTTAGGTATGGGTGACATTGTTTCTTTAGTAGAAAAAGCTCAAGAAAAAATGGACATGGAAGCTAGTGAAAAAACCGCAAAACGTTTGATGGAAGGTAAATTTACTTTAGATGATATGTTAGTTCAATTTGAACAAGTTAGTAAATTAGGACCATTAAGTGGCATTATGAAAATGATTCCTGGTTTTTCACAATATAGCAATATGATAAATGATGAAGATACAGCTTCACAGATGAAACGTACTAAAGCTATTATTCAAAGTATGACTCCTTATGAAAGAGCTAATCCGGATACTATTCGTAGTTCAATGAAGCGTAGAATTGCTAATGGTAGTGGTACTACAGTTAATGATGTTAATAAATTATTGAATCAGTATGAAAAAATGAAAACAGCTATGACTGCGATGTCTTCATTGTCTAAAAGTGGGAAACTTAATGAGGGCTTTTTAGATAAACTTATGAAACAAGGCCCTAAGGCTAATAAGCCTAATAGACCGAAATATCGTTTAAAATAATGTGTAAAGTAAAAATACTTGACACATTGATATATTATGCTATTATATTATAGTAAATTTTAGGAGGAATAAAAAAATGGCAGTTAAATTACGTTTAAAAAGAATGGGTGCAAAGAAAGCTCCTTTTTATAGAATTGTAGCAGCTGATTCTAGATTTCCTAGAGATGGTCGTTCAATTGAAACTATTGGTTCATACAATCCAACTACTGAACCTGCAACTATCGTATTAGATAAAGAATTAGCGCTTAAATGGTTAAGAAATGGTGCTCAACCTTCAGATACTGTACGTAATATTTTATCATCTCAAGGTGTTATGAAGGCTTTCCACGAAGAAAAGAATAGTAAATAGTTATGGTTGAATTAGAAAAGGTCTTAAAAAATCTTTGTTTGCCAATGTGTGCAAATCCTGAAGCATTAGATGTTCGAATTATGCCTAGTTTAAATGAAAACGAAATCTTGCTTTATGTTTACGCTAAGAATGAAGATGTGGCAAAGCTTATCGGTAAGCAAGGCGTGATGGCTAATAGCTTGCGTCAAATGTTGTCGGTAGCTTCACTTGAAGAGCACAAGCGCATTGTTATTAAATTTGAGACAATATAGGATGTTTTCATACATCCTTTTTTTCTAGGAGAAAAGCATGAAATATATCAAAATAGGAAAAATTGTTAATACTTTTGGTATTAAAGGAGAATTGAAAATTAAAAGCTTTACAGATTTTGATGAAGAACGCTTTAGTAAAGGAAATAAGGTTTATATTTTAGCTGATGGAGAATATTTACCTTTTAATATTTCTTCTTTTCGTTATCATAAACAAAATATATTAATTTCTTTTGAAAATATGACTGATATAAATTTAGTTGAGAAATATAAGAATTTAGATATATATGTGGATGCTGATAGTATTCATCATTTAGCTGAAGGAGAATATTACTTTTTTGAATTGAAAAATCTTGATGTCTACAATATGGATAATCAACTGATTGGTAAAGTATTACAGGTAGAAGAGGGTTTAGCGCATAATAATTTACGTATTGAATTAAATGATGGTAAAAAATGCTTAGTACCTTTTGTTAAAGCTTTTATTCATAAAGTTGATCTTGAACAAAAGAAAATTTGGATTAAAACTATTGAAGGATTATTATGAAAATAAGTATCATGACTCTATTTCCTACAATGTTTGAAGGTTTTTGCAACACATCGATAATAAAAAGAGCCCAAGAAAAAGGCTTAGTTACCATTGAATGTATCGATATGCGTGATTTTGCTTTAGATCGTTTTAAACATGTAGATGATACTCCATATGGTGGAGGAAATGGCATGATTTTAAAATGCCAAGTAGTTATAGATTGTTTAAATAGCATTAGAACCCCTGATTCTCATGTAGTTTTAACCGCGCCAATTGGAAAAATATTTAAGCAAGCAAAAGCTCATGAATTCAAAAAGTATAAACATTTAATTATTATTTGCGGACATTATGAAGGCATAGACGCTAGAGTATATGACTATGTAGATGAATTGATAAGCATTGGTGATTATGTATTAACTGGAGGCGAATTAGCGGCGATGGTCATGGCCGATGCAACTATTCGCTTACTGAAAGGTAGCATAGATGAAGGTTCAGTGGAAGATGAGTCTTTTGAAGATGGACTTTTAGAATATCCACAATATACAAAGCCAAGTGTCTATGATGGTAAAGAAGTTCCTAAAGTTTTGCTTAGTGGACATCATAAAAATATTGAAGAATATCGCATGATGATGTCTTTGAAAACTACGCTTGAAAATCGTCCTGATCTTTTAGAAGGTAAAGAATTAAGTGCTAAGCAAAAGGAACTTTTAGCAATCATTCAACAAGAAAAAAATAAGTAATTGCATTTAATTAATAAATATGCTATCATATCAAGGCATGTTAAAGTGCAATGTTTGTTCCGCTGATCCTTTGTAGATATATGAACAAAATTATTGATAGAAAAAGGAGAAGAAAGATGAATTTAAATTTAGTAAATGAGATCACTAAAAATCAACTTCGTGATGATATTCCTGATTTTAGACCAGGTTGCACAGTTAAAGTTGATGTAAGAATTAAAGAAGGTGACAAATCTCGTATCCAAGTATTTGAAGGTTTAGTAATTTCTAAAAAAGGTAGAGGAATTGGCGAAACATTTACAGTTAGAAAAATGTCTAATGGTGTAGGTGTTGAAAGAACTTTCCCAGTTCATTCACCAATTATTGAAAAAATTACCGTATTAAGAGTTGGTAAAGTTAGAAGAGCTAAGTTGTTCTATTTACGCGGCTTATCTGGTAAAGCTTCACGTATTAAGGAGAAATAAAAAGTCGAGTAATCGACTTTTTTGTTTATTTTTATGAATAAAGAAAAGAATAGTTTTAAAGATGTTGCCTTAGATTTTTTAAAGACCTTATTTATTAGTTTAATTATTGTATATATTTTAACTCGTTTAATTGTTAGGCCAATTAGTGTTAATGGTAATTCTATGTATCCAACATTGAAAGATAATGATTTTGGACTTGCTACAGTTTTTAAGACTTTTATCAATGATGTTGATCGTTATGATGTTGTAATTATTAAATTAGATTCTGGAGAATATATTATCAAAAGAGTTATAGGTATGCCTAATGATACTATTTCTTGTATTGATGGTAAAGTATTGATTAATGGAGAACCTATCGATGAATATTATCTTGATCAAGAATATGTAAATAGTTTTGATAAATTTACGGAAGATTTTGAAGAGGTAACTTTACAGAGTGATGAATTTTTTGTTATGGGAGATAATCGTCCTAATTCAAAAGATTCTCGCTTTTATGGACCTTTTAAATATGATGATATAAAGGGAGTGGTTGATATAATGATTTGGCCATTTAAGGTGATGGAATAATGGCTAATATTCAATGGTTTCCTGGACATATGAATAAGGCGCGACGCTTGATGGAAGAGTCGCTTAAATTAGTTGATATGGTAATTGAAATTCGTGATGCTAGAATACCTTATGGAAGTGCTAATCCTTTACTTGATCATTTGATTAATAATAAACCACGATTGATTGTTTTATCTAAAAAGGATCAAGCTGATAATGAACAAACTAATTTATGGGTTGAATACTTAGCTAATGAAAATACTAGTTGTGTAGCCATTGATAGTTT
>CASEWY010000241.1 GCA_949291625.1 uncultured Bacillota bacterium | reverse complement strand
ATGCCTTTTCTCCAAAGTTAACTGGGGACATTAACTGGGGAATAATGAACAAACAAACCTTCAAGATTATCGATAATCTTGAAGGTTTGTTTGTTCATTATTCCCCAGTTAATGTCCCCAGTTAACTTTGGAGAAAAGGCATTCCCCAGTTTAAGACCCCAGTTATTGACCCCCAACTGCTTCGAAAATACCCCGGTTAACTTTGGTAACCCGATTTCTCTTTTATCTTTTGATTAATTGTTTAGGAAATTTTAGATAGAATGTTGTTTGAATACCTAAATCACTATCACATTCAATAGATCCATGATGTAGACCAACACCATGTTTTACTATTGATAATCCTAAACCAGAACCTTCTATAGCAGTATTATGTGATTTGTCTACACGATAGAAACGTTCATAAATTCTTGGTAATTCGGTTTTACTAATACCTATACCGGTATCTTTTATTTTAATTAAGACATTATTTTTATCTTCGCTTAAGGTTATGAATACTGTTCCATTTTTTTTGTTATATTTAATTGCATTTTGGATTAGGTTATATAGAATATCTTCCATAACATATACAATGCATTGGCCATATATATTAACATGATGATAAATAACCTTAATATTCTTATCAAAAATAAATTTGTCTAATTTTTCGATACAACTTGTAATTAATTGATCATAATTTGCAGTTTCAATTTCTAAATCAATTTTATTCTCATCTAATTTAGATATTTTAATAATATCATTGATTTTGTTTATTAAATTATGAGATTCATTATATATCTTATTAGCAAATATGCGTATATCTTCTTCTTTAGCAATCCCATTTGCCATTATTTCTGCATATCCACTTATCGATGTTAATGGAGTTTTTAATTCATGTGAAACATTCGCACTAAATTCTTTTCGCATTTCATTATGTAAATTTAAATTATTTACTAATGGTACAAGTTCAGGATATATTTTTTCAGCATTTGGATGAGCTAAATTTAATTCGTTTATTGGTTTAACTATGGCATTGGCTTGATATCTAGCTACAAATAAACAAATGAAAATAATGAATAATAGAATTACTATAGAAATTAAAAATACAGGACCTAGAATACCAATGAAACTAGATGTTACCATAGCTACACGTAAAATATTACCATCATCTAATCTTAAAGCATAATAATACATATTTTGATTAATGGTATCAGATTCTCGCAATGATTCACCAGCTCCATTTTCTAAAGCAGCTTGTATTTCTGGTCTGTTTATATGATTTTCTAAGTCACTATGTTGATTATCAAATAATACTTGACCAGTTGAAGAAACTAGGGTAATTCGTGGATTAGTCAAAGGAATATCTTTTATATTATAGCCAGTTTCAAGCATACTTTTTAACTCAATTGTTTCTCTTCTTACTTCATTTTTAACATTATCGGATAATAAATATGTTAAAAATCCAGATATACAAATATTAAAAAATAATAGGGCGAGTGAAGTAATGCTTATAATGGTTATAAATATTCTTTTTTTCATTAGCCTATTTTATATCCAACGCCACGAATTGTTTCTATATAATTTTGATTATCATTTAACTTAGATCTTAAAGTTCTAATATGAACATCTACTGTTCTAGTTTCTCCATAATAATCATATCCCCAAATATCTTCTAATAATTGTTCACGAGTCATTACTATTCCTTGATTTTCTAGTAATTTTTTTAATAATTCATATTCTTTTAAAGTAAGAATTATTTTATTGTTGTTTACATATACATTGTGGCTATTGTCATCTAATACGATATCTTTAAATTGTAAGAGATTAGAGCGATTATTATTTCTGCGTAATACAGCTTTAATTCTAGCGATTAATTCCATGATGCCAAATGGTTTAGCTATATAATCATCAGCTCCTAAATCAAGTCCTAATACCTTATCATATTCGCTAGATTTTGCCGTTAGCATAATTACAGGAATTTTTTGATAAGCATTGTCAGCTTTTAATTTTTTTAAAACATTTAAACCACTATCATCTGGTAGCATAATGTCTAATAAAATTAATTCACAATTTTTTGGGTCTAAAGCATCAAAAAAATCTGCAACACAAGTAAATCCTATTGCATCAAAACCTGTTTGTTTTAAGGAATATACTACTAATTCCTGAATGTTTAAGTCATCTTCTACTATATATATCATACTTTTATTTTAGGGCAATTCTCTTTTTAAGTTAATAGACTTTACGTAAAATTTACATATTTTTTGCATTTTATTTAAATTACTTTGGCTAATGCAATTTTTAAGCCTAATAATTGCAAGAAAGCTATGGGTGTAATATAATAAACTGCAATGGAAATGTTAGGTAATTAAGATGGAAAATAACAAAGAAATGCTAGAATTAATTAAAAATAATGATATTAGAGGTTATGAATTGTTAAAAAAAGTAAAATTATTTTGTCCAATCCGTTTTGTTGACAAAATTGTAAAGGATAAGTTTGGCAATGTTTCAACTAGTAAAGATAATAAAGTAATATTTGGTATGATAAATGATGGAGATAAATCATATTATTTAGCTTATAGCGATCAAGAAAAAGCGAAGGGAATACCTCATGAATTATTGGTAATGTATATGCATGATTATTATAAATTATTTTGCCAAGATGATTGTAAAGCTAGTGGTATTATTCTTAATTTAAACAGTGATAATATTATCATTGATAGGCATATGGTTGCACAAATTGGTTATAAAGCACCTGATGATAAAATTAATATGACAAATTTAAATATATATCCTGCTGATACTATTGATTTAATTAAGGAATTTGCTAAAAAGAATCGAGATCTTAAAGAATGTTATTTATTAAATTATGCTAAGGATGATAATTTGTATTTTCGCTTTATAATAGCGGGAATTAAACCTAATAAGTTATCTCGACAATTAAAAACTTTGTTAGGGGATAAAATTAAGAATATTCCCTATGATATTTTGATTAAAGATGAAGAAAATAGTACATATTGTAAACAAAATATATTGGTGGATAAAAAATGATAAATATTATTGATTCAAAACAAAAAGATATAATAATATCTTCATTAAAATTAAATGATTATGAAGATAATATAAAACAAATTATTAGAAATAAATTATTAAGTTTAAATAAAGAAATTGAAATTTGGCAAGATGATAAGGAAAATGTTTTAGTATATGATTCAAAACAAGATAGCATTTTATTTTTAGAGGGTAAAGATGCTAAGTTATTGCTTAAATCTTTTGTAGATAAGCAAATATCCGAGAACAAGCTTAAGATAAAGGCAATAGTGGTAAATAGTATGGTTAATATTTTTGAAGATTTAGGTTTTAAATATACTGCTTCAGATAATTTATTTAATACTATTATTTATCATTATGAAATTCAACATAAAGATAATTATTTTGATAAATATGTTAAAGTTTATATCGATAAGCCTATTGGTTTTTTACATGCGTATAATGTTGATTACAATTTATTTAATCAAGGCTATTTTTTAGATGGTGATAATATCTTAGATTGTGTGATTGTTAATGAATCAGCGATTTTAGAAGAATTTTATGGCTATATTATTGGCATGATTATACAAAAAGATAAAAAAATATATATTGTAAATAAGTTAAGTGATTATAATAATGAAGAATTAAATAAATATTTAAATGAATTTATAAGTGAAAATGATAAGATTATCTGGTCGAAGGAGGAAAAATGATTAAGGCAATAGTAAATGCAAATATATATGGTAGTGAATTTCATAATATTGTATATGATGAAAAAAGCATTATTTATATTGGTGATGATGTTTCTAAATTTCAAATTGATGAAACTATTGATGCTTGTAAGATGAGCATATATCCGGGGTTTTATGATTCGCATATGCATCTTTTAAGCTTTGGTTTTTATTTGGCAAATCTTGATTTAAAAGATTGTAAAAATTTTAATGATATAAAAAAACTATTATTAACTAGAGCTAATGATGATAAATATCCTTGGATAATTGCTAGGGGATTTAATGAAGATAAATTAGAGGAAAAAAGAATAATAACTAAAAAAGAATTAGATGAAATATGTGATAGTAAACCTATTTGCCTGACAAGATGTTGTGGCCATATCATGGTATGTAATAGTAAAGCATTGCAACGAAGTGGCTTTGAAAATAATGTGGATGCGGATGGCTATGTAGTTGATATTGAAAGTGGTATTGTTAAAGAAAATGCTATTGAAGATGTAAAGATGGCATGGCCATTAGAAAATGTAAAGACGATAAGTGAGTACATTTTATTGGCATGTAAAAAATGTAATGAATATGGTATTACGGCTGTAGGTAGCGATGATTTCATTTCTATAACAAGTGAATATGATGAAGTATTAGAAGCCTTTGAAAAATTGGCATTTCAACAGAAATTAACAGTTAGAGTAAATGAGCAAGCTCATTTTAATACTATTGAAGATTTCCAACGTTTTTTACATGATGGATATACTTATGATGTAGGTAATGACTATTTTAGAATAGGACCTTTAAAACTTATCATGGATGGTTCTTTGGGTGCTAGAACTGCATATTTATCAAAGAATTATCACGATGCACCAAATACTAATGGTTTTAATTGTTTATCAGCTAAAGAGTTAGAGGCTTATATGACCTTGGCACAGTATTATAATATGCCATTTGCTATTCATGTTATTGGGGATAAAGCATTAGATATGGTTTTAGATACTTATGATAAGCTTAAGATTGAAGATAATATCTTACCTAATGGTTTGGTTCATGTACAAATTACCCGTAAAGATCAATTGCAAAGAATAATTGATAATAAATTACATTGTTATATTCAAAGCATATTCATTGATTATGATGGCACTATTTTAAAGCAAAGAGTAGGGGATTTAGCTAAAACTAGCTATGCTTTTAAAACATTATTTGAAAATACTAATGTTTCTAATGGTAGTGATTGTCCAGTTGAAATGCCTGATGTTATTAAAGGTATAGATAAAGCGGTAAATCGTAGAGATGTAAATGGTAATTTATTAAATGCTGATGAAGCTTTAAGTGTAAAACAAGCTATTGATTCATTTACCATCAATGGTTATAAAATTTCTTTAGAAGATGGCGATAAAGGTAAGATTGCAGTAGGGTATAAACCTGATTTAGTTATTCTTGATCAAGATTTAGAAAGTATACCTAAAGATAAAATCATTGATACAAAAGTAATGATGACTATTTTTGATGGTGAGGTTGTTTATGATCGTTACCAAAATAAGTAAAGAAGATTATCAACAAGTACTTGATATTTATAATTATTATATTGCAAATACAACTTATACATTTGAGATTGATACTTTAAATTTATTAGAATTCAGTAATAGAATTGAGCATATTAAAGAAAAATATCCATATTTAGTTATTAAAGATGGTGATAATGTATTAGGCTATGGTTATTTAAATCATTTTAATGAACGCAAAGCATATGATATTACCTGTGATTTTTCTATATATCTTGATCATAAAGCTTGTCATAATGGCTTAGGTTATAAATTGTGGCTAGCATTATTAGAAGAAGCTAAAAAAATGGGATTGTGCAATATAATATCTATTATTACTTTAGAAAATGTTGCAAGTATCAATTTTCATAAAAAAATTGGTTTTAAAGAGGTTGGCAAATTAAGTGATGTTGGAATTAAATTCAATCGTAAACTTGGAGTTGGCTTTTATCAATATAAAATATAGAACATAGTATAAGTTTAGTGGTATAATAACAAACAGAAAGTAGAGGTTATTTATGAAAAAAACAGTTTGGGAAAAACATGAAAATTATGATGAAATCATGGATTTTAATGAACAATATAAAGCTTTTTTAAATGCAGCTAAAACCGAAAGAGAAGCTACAGATGAGGCTTTAACTTTAGCTATTGAACATGGATTTAAATCATTAGATAGTTATGATACTTTAAAACCAAATGATAAAGTATATTTTGTAAATCGTAACAAAAATATTTGTTTATTTGTAATTGGTGAAGATAGCATATTAGAAGGTATGAATATTCTTGGTGCTCATATTGATTCACCTAGAATTGATTTAAAACAAAATCCTTTGTATGAGCAAGATGGTTTAGCATTATTTGATACTCATTATTATGGTGGTATCAAAAAATATCAATGGGTAGCATCACCTCTATCAATCCATGGGGTTGTATGTAAAAAAGATGGAAGTGTGGTAAAAATCACTATTGGTGAAGATGATAGTGATCCAGTTGTAGGTATTAGTGATTTATTGGTACATCTTGCTGGTGATCAAATGCAAAAGAAAGCTAGTGTAGTAATCGAAGGTGAAGATTTAAATGTTTTAGTTGGAAGTATTCCTGCTAAAGAAAGTGAAGAAAAGGAATTAGTTAAACAAAATATTTTAAATCTTTTAAAAGAAAAATATGATATTGAAGAGGATGATTTCTTAAGTGCTGAATTAGAAATAGTTCCTGCTGGTAAAGCTCGTGATTATGGCTTAGATCGTTCTATGATTATGTCTTATGGTCAAGATGATAGAGTA
>CASEWY010000240.1 GCA_949291625.1 uncultured Bacillota bacterium | reverse complement strand
CATACCTGTACGAATTGTTTTTAAATTTTCTTCAAAATGTTCAATTACTTTTTCCATTCTTTCTTTTTGTACTTCTAAAATTATATGTGTCATATTATTTCTCCTTTTTTACAATTGTTCCAATTTGTTCGCCCATGACAGCTTTTAAAATATTACCTTGAGCATTCATATTAAATACTACTAAGTCAATATCATTATCCATACACATGCTAGTAGCAGTTGTATCCATAACCATCAATCCTTGTTGAATAACATCCATATAAGTCAATGTATCATATTTAACTGCTGTTGGATCTTTCTTAGGATCAGCAGAATAAACACCATCAACCCCATTTTTTGCCATTAAAATTACATCTGCTTTAATTTCTGAAGCTCTTAATGCTGCAGTTGTATCGGTAGAAAAATAAGGATTACCTGTTCCTCCACCAAAGATAACAATACGATTTTTTTCTAAATGTCTAATAGCACGTCTTAGAATATATGGTTCAGCAACTCTAGGCATTTCTATAGCTGTCTGTACCCTAGTAGGTACTCCAACTAGTTCTAATGAACTTTGAATTGCTAAAGCATTAATAACTGTAGCAAGCATGCCCATATAATCACCTTGTACTCTATCAATACCAATATTTTGTGCCATCTTTCCTCGAATGAAATTGCCACCACCTACTACAATAGCAATCTCCACGCCCTTTTCATGAACTTCTTTTAGCTCATTTGCAAGGTTTTTTAATATTTGAGGGTCAAAATTATTACCGCTAGAAGACAAAGCTTCACCACTTAATTTAAGTAAAACTCTCTTATACATGATATTCTCCATTTCTTCGTGTATAATTATATCATAAGAAGATATATAAAGAAGAGGTATTTTATGAAAAAGTGTGGAATAATTGACATTGGTTCTAATTCAATTCGTTTAGGACTATACGCTTATGATGCTCAAAAGTTTGAAATCATCGACAACTATGTAACAGTAAAAGAACTAGGTAGTTATGTCGATAAAGGAACTATCAGTCAAAAAGGAATCGAGGTAGCTCTTAAAACTTTGATATCTTTTAAAGATATCGCCAAAAATAGAGGTGTTGATGATTTATATGCCTTGGTAACTGCTTTTGGAAGAAAACTAGATGATCCTAGTATTTTAATTAATCAATTAAATAATGAAGTACCAACCACATTAATCAGCGGTGAACAAGAAGCTACTTTAGCCTTTAAAGGATGCCGTAGTAAAGTTAATCTAGAAAAAGGTATCATGATTGATATTGGTGGTGGTTCTGTAGAAATGGTACAATTCAACAATAATGATATTGAATATCAAACTAGTATCGATTTAGGATGTGTAAGTCTATTTAATATCAATCCTCAAGAACCACAATTATATGTAGATGATTTACTTAAGAAAATAGATCATCGCTTTAATGGCAGTTTAGTTGGAGCCGGTGGAACTATCGAATCATTATTTATCATATATGACAAGATGGGTGATCCTCGTACTAAACTAACAAGAGATGAAGTATTAAATATTATAGAAAATTATACTAATGACGCAATTCATTTTATCATCAGCAAGTATATCGATGCTCGAAAGAAAACTCTATGGTACGGTTTACAAATTCTATATGCCATCATGGAATATTATGATATAAATGAATTATATCTAAGTGATTATGGCGTAAAAGAAGGATATTTAATTGAAAATATCATGAGGTAAGCAAAATAAAAAATAGCGGATAACCGCTATTTTTATTTTGCCATTTGTTTAGCAACTTCTTCAGCAAAGTTTTCTTCACGTTTTTCCAAGCCTTCACCAACAGCATATTTAACAAAACGTACAACTTCAGCATTATTTTCTTTTAAATATTGACCACATTTTAAATCTTGATTCTTGAAGTAAATTTGATCAACTAAGCACATTTCTTGTAATGATTTAGAAACACGTCCTTCAACAATACCCTTTAATACTTTTTCAGGTTTATTCTTTAAAGACTCATCATTTTTCAAAATTTCTTCTTGAATGCTTCTTTCATGATCGATAACTTCTGCAGGCATATCATTACGAGATACATAAGTAGGACTCATTGAAGCAACTTGCATTGCCATATCTTTTCCAACTTCTGCATTACCGCCATTTAATACAACAACAGCAGAAATCTTACCGCCCATATGCATATATGAACCAAATACTTGATCATCAGTTTTTTCAACTACTTCAAATCTTCTTAAAGTAATTTTTTCACCGATTGTTGCAGTAGCATCGATGAATAAGTTTTCTAAAGTCTTACCATCTACTGTTGCTTGCATAGCTTCTTCTACTGTTTTTGCATCGCTGTTAATTAATGCTTTAACTGTAGTATCTAATAAATTTAAGAATTGATCATTTTTAGCAACGAAATCTGTTTCAGAATTGATTTCTACTAAACAAGCTTTGTTACCTTCAATCAATACTTTAGATAAACCTTCAGCTGCAATTCTATCTGCTTTTTTAGCAGCCTTAGAAATACCTTTTTCTCTTAACCAGTCGATAGCCTTAGCAATATCACCTTCACATTCAGTCAAGGCTTTTTTGCAATCCATCATACCAGCGCCAGTTTTTTCTCTTAATTCTTTAACTAAAGCAGCTGTAATCATTATGCTTGTTCCTCCTTAGCAACTTCTGCTTGTTCAGCTTTTGGTTGTGCTTCTACAACTTCAACTGTAG
>CASEWY010000239.1 GCA_949291625.1 uncultured Bacillota bacterium | reverse complement strand
ATCATTTACATTTAAAAAACCAATTTTTTTATTACTAGCATCCTTTATCGCATAATCAATCTTATTAATTACAGGATAAATAATACTACTAACTAAAGCTTCTTTACTAGGATAATAACGATATAAATTACCTACCGTCATCTCAGCTTTTAATGCAATATTTCGCATACTTATTTTCTTAATACCATTTTGATGTATCTCTGAAATAGCTGCATCAATAATTTTATTTCTTACATTTTCTTTTAATATTTGTGCCATATTATTCACCCTTACTAATAATATACACTAGTTCATTATTAAAATAAAGAAAAAGATCATGCAAGCATGATCATTATTTTCTTAAACCTAATCTTGAAACAAGATCACGATATCTATTGATATCTTTATCTTTTAAATAATTTAAGAAATTCTTACGACGACCTACCATCTTCATCAATCCTCTTGTTGAATGGTAGTCTTTCTTGTGTTCTTTCAAGTGTTCAGTTAAGCGGTTGATTTGAGCTGTTAAAACAGCAACTTGTACTTCAACACTACCTGTGTCACCTTCAAAACGTGCATAATCCTTAATAATTTGATTTTTTTCTGCTTTAGTTAACATTTTATTTCCTCCATTTTTATTTAGCCCTTTTAATCCGCGTAATACGTCTAGAGGTAACGCTAAACCCAGATTAAAAGCTTTTATATGTTATCATATTTGCTATATTAATTCAAGCTTATTATTCAAGAAATTGCGTTAAAATGCTATTTAATAAAGGCAATCCTTGCTTTGTACATTTTAAATATTTATTATCAATAATTAATAGATTTTTACTTATTAAATCATCGATGACATTTTCATACTTTTTTAAAATATCAACACTATAACACCTATTAAATTTAGCAATATCGATACCTTCTACTAGTCTTAAATTCATCATAATATGCTCAAACATTTCTTCATCTTTATCTGCAAAAGGCATAATACATTTATCTAAAGGATTTTGAATATAAGTCATAATATTTTTCGTATTATCATATAGATAATTATCAATCTTACCACTAGCTCCAGGGCCAATTCCATAGAAATCATCAAAATGCCAATAATGCAAATTATGAATACTTTGATAACCTTCTTTAGCAAAATTACTTATTTCATATTGCTTAAATCCTGCTTGTTCAAATTTATCAATGGCTTGTAAATACATATCAGCCTCAACTTCATCATCTTGCGCTTTTATACCTCTACGGCCAAAAACCGTATTCTTTTCAATAGTTAAAGCATATATTGAAATATGCTTTATTGACAATGAAAGTGTAAGATCTATATCATGCATAAAATCTTCTAAACTTTGTGAGGGCAAAGAATACATTAAATCAACCGATATATTATCTATACCTACATTTATAAAATGATTTATACATTTTTCTATATCTTTAAAGCTTGCCTTTCTATTTAGAAATTTTAACATGTTGTCATCGGTAGACTCTAAACCAATACTTACACGATTAATGCCATAATCTACTAATAATTGATATTTATCGTCATTCATAGATTCAGCATTAATTTCTATCGTATATTCTTTTATATTTTTAGTATAAGGCTTTATTAGCTCTAAAAGTTTTTTTAATTGTTCAAATGATAAACAATTTGGGGTTCCTCCACCAATATATATTGAATCTATTCCATCAATATTTGCATCATTTAATTGTGTAGCCAAAGCTATGAGCCATTTATCAACAATTTGTTCATTATAGCCAATATGACAAAAATCACAATAATAACAAATTGTTTTACAAAAAGGAACATGTATATATAAACCTTTAGTCATTATTTTTTTCCACTATCATCCATTGATAACACCGACATAAATGCTTCTTGAGGTATTTCGACTGAACCCACTGCTTTCATTCTTTTTTTACCTTCTTTTTGTTTTTCCAACAATTTTTTCTTACGGCTAATATCTCCACCATAACATTTTGCTAAAACATTTTTACGTAATGATTTAATATTTGTACGCGCAATAACCTTTCCATTAATAGCTGCTTGAACCGGAATTTCAAACTGCTGTTTAGGAATTAAATCTTTTAATTTAACACATATAGCATTACCACGTTGATATGCAAAATCTTTAAATACAATAATAGACAAGGCATCGATAATATCACCATTTAATAAGATATCCATCTTAACTAATTTACCTTCGCGATATCCTATCATTTCATAATCTAAACTAGCATAACCTTTAGTACAAGATTTTAAACGATCAAAAAAGTCAAAAATAATTTCACCTAAAGGTAATTCATAATCAATTTGATAACGATTATCATCAATGACATGCATATCTTTATAGATACCCCGTTTATTTTGACATAATTCCATTACACTGCCAACATATTCATTTGGAACTATGATGCTAGCTTTAACATAAGGTTCCTCAATATGATCAATTTTTTGGGTTTCTGGTAACATGCTAGGATTATCAACTTTAATCATTGAACCATCCGTTAAATAACAATGATAAATTACGGAAGGAGCTGTAGCTATAAGATTAAGATTATATTCTCTTTCTAGTCTTTCTTGAATTACATCCATATGTAATAAACCTAAAAAACCACATCTAAATCCAAAACCAAGTGCTTGAGATGTTTCCGCTTCAAAATGTAAAGAAGCATCATTTAATTGCAGTTTTTCCAATGCATCTCTTAAATCATTATATTTATCACTATCAGTAGGATATAATCCACAATAAACCATTGGATTCATTTGACGATATCCTGGCAAAGGTTCAGTTGCACTATCTATGGCATTAGTCAAAGTATCACCAACCCTGACATCTTTTACCGACTTAATGCTTGCTGCAACCCAGCCTACTTCACCACATTCTAAACAATCTTTTTTTATTTCTTTAGGAGTTCTTACTCCACATTCAACAACCTCATAAACGGCATTAGTAGCCATAAAGCGAATTTTATCACCTACTCTTAAACAACCATCTTTAATACGAATAAAAGCAATTACTCCGCGATATGCATCATAAAAGGAATCAAATACTAAAGCTTTTAAAGGTCCATCGGGATTACCGCTAGGACTAGGAACATATTTAACTATCTTCTCTAATACTTGATCTATATTTATGCCATTTTTAGCAGATATCAATGGAGCATCACTGCAATCTAAACCAATGACATCTTCAACTTCTTTTTTAACTAGTTCTGGTTGTGCACTTGGTAAATCAATTTTATTAATAACTGGAATAATTTCCAAATTATTATCTAAGGCTAAATATACATTCGCCAAAGTTTGTGCCTCAATGCCTTGTGCAGCATCTACTACTAAAATAGCCCCTTCACATGCCGCAAGCGATCTACTTACTTCATAAGTAAAATCCACATGTCCTGGTGTATCTATTAAATGAAATATATAATCATGTCCATCTGAAGCTGTATATTTCAATTGGACAGCATTCAATTTTATCGTAATACCTCTTTCGCGTTCAAGATCTAAAGAATCTAAGATTTGATCTTGCATCTCTCTTTGTTCAAGGGTATTAGTCAATTCTAAAATCCTATCAGCCAATGTTGATTTACCATGATCTATATGTGCAATTATTGAAAAATTACGTATATATTTTTGTTCCATCTACTACCTCTAATCAAAATAATAATTTGCAATCAATTCTTTATTACCATTATAAAAATCCATTGCACTCATCTTCTTTTTACCTGCTAATTGAACTTCTATCAAGCCAATATATCCATTTTCACAAGCAACATAAATAATA
>CASEWY010000238.1 GCA_949291625.1 uncultured Bacillota bacterium | reverse complement strand
TTATCGATATATTACTATATCGAACTCTATAGCCACCATCATGGCTTAACAAGATAACGTTTGTTAAACGTGACTTCCTACTTATATAATGTTCAAAAGTCCTACTCAATGAGGAATTCGATATATCTTGTTCAATCATTTGCACCAACCATGATCTCTCTGTTAGAACTTTCGATATATTTACTAGTTCATATCGCTGTATTTGCTTGATATGTGTATATCATATGCTTAATTATTTTATTTGTCAAATGGAAAAATTTAATACAATTATTAAATAATGTATATATTGTGATTAATTTGATTAAAATTTTTGTGCTATCATATTAAAAGTAAAAAGGGGAATATTATGTTTGCAAAGTTCAGTGTCAAAAAACCTTATATGATTATTGTTGGAATAGTCGTTTGTTTACTATTAGGCGCTATTTCATTTACTAATATGACAGTAGATTTATTACCAGAGATGGAATTGCCTTATATGGTAGTTTATACTACTTATCCTGGAGCTAGTGCTTCAAAGGTTGAAAAAAGTGTAACTATGCCTTTAGAAGCTGCCTTAGGTACAACGGCTGGTCTTGAGGATATTTCTAGTGTTTCTAATGATAATATATCAATGATTATCATGCAGTTTAATGAAAATACTAATATGGATAGTGCTTTAATTGATGTTAATGCGAAAATTGATATGGCCGAAGGTTATTTTGAAGATGGTACGGCTAGTCCTATCGTAATGTCTTTAAATCCTAATATGTTGCCGATAATGGAAGTGGCATTATATGCGGCGGATGATCAAGATATTGCTGCTTTTAGTAAAACTTATGAAGAAGATATCTTGCCACAGATTGAAAAGATTGAAGGAGTTGCGAGTGTTACTTCTATTGGTTTATTAGAAGAGACTATTGAAATTGCCTTAGATCAAGATAAAATCGATGCGATAAATGATAAAGTTTTGGCTAATGTTGATAGTGAATTGTATAATGCCCAAAAAGAAATAAATGATGGTTATGCTAAACTTAATGAATCTGAAGCGCAAATAAACGATGGATTGGCTAAGATTGAAAGTGGGCAAACTGAATTAAATAATGGTAAAAATGAAGCGATTGATGAGTTAGCTAATACTAGTTCTAAGTTGGATGAAGCTAATGCTAAGTTACAAGGAATAATGGCTAATGAAACGGATTTAATGACTTCTAAAGCTTCTTTGGAAGCAGAGAAAAAAGCATTAGAAATGGCTAATGAGCAATTAACTAAAGGATTAGAAACCTTAAATACACTTCCTCTTCCTGATGAAACACCATTGGATACTCCAGGAATTGCGGAAGTAATTGAGCAATTAAAACAAGTAGGATTAACTATTAGTAGTACGAATATTGGAGGACTGAAACAAGAATTACAGGGTATAGTTGATACTAATAATGAAAGAATTCCTAATATTGATATTGAACTTCAAAATATTGAAACGGAATTAATGGGGGCAACCGCTACTAAAGAACAATTGAATGAACAAATAGCTAAATTAAATGAAGCTAAGGTTGCTTTAGAAAAAGGTAAATTGCAAGCTAGTATTGAACTTAGTAATGCCCAAAGTACCTTATCTAATACTAAAGAACAATTATTGAGTTCTAAGAGTCAATTAGAAAGTGCAAGAGCGCAATTAGATAGTGCCCAAGAACAATTGAATGAGTCTAAACAAGCAGCTTATGAACAAGCGGATATTGCGGGTATGATTACTCCTAGTATGATTTCTAATATTTTGTTGGCAGAAAATTTTGATATGCCAGCTGGTACTATTAGTCAAGATGATAATACTAGTATTTTAGTTAAGGTCGGGGAAGAATTTCAAAGCTTAGATGAATTGGCTAATCTTACTATTTTAAGTTTACCTATTGAAGGTTTAGAAGAAATAAAATTAAAAGACATAGCGAATGTAAATTTCACAGATAATCATGAAGAATTATATTCACAAGTAAATGGTCAAAGTGGGGTAATTATGACCATTGAAAAACAAAGTGTAGCTAGTACTAGTGCAACTTGTGAACGGGTAAATGAAGTATTAAATGAGATATGCGCTGATGGTACTGTAGGAAGTGTAGTCTTCTTTGATCAGGGCGTTTATATTAATATGATTGTTGATTCGGTAATTAATAATTTGATACAAGGTGGTATCTTAGCAATTATCGTTTTACTTGTTTTCTTAAAAGATTTTAAATCTACCTTAGTAATTGGTATATCAATTCCTATAAGTTTAATGTTTGCTTTGGTATTGATGTATTTTAGTGGTGTTACTTTAAATGTTATATCTTTATCTGGTCTGGCTTTAGCGGTAGGTATGTTAGTTGATAATTCAATTGTTGTTATTGAAAATATCTATCGTTTAAAGGGTGAGGGTATGCCGCTTTTACAAGCAATAGTCAAAGGTACAAATGGTGTTCAAGGGGCGATTGCTAGTAGTACTTTGACAACGATATGTGTGTTTGTACCTATTGTATTTGCTAGTGGAATAGCACAACAATTATTTACGGATATGGGCTTAACAATAGCTTATGCCTTGCTTGCTAGTTTATTAGTAGCAATAATTGTTGTACCAATGCTTTCTAGTCGCTTTATGAAAAAGCAGAAGAAAGAGATTAAACATCCTTGGTTTGATAAATTTGTTGATGGTTATACGAAAGTATTAAAATGGAGTTTGCATCATCGCTTAGTTGTAATTGGTATCGTTATTTTATTATTAGTTGGTAGTGTAGCTAGGGTGGCTACAATGGGTACATCTTTTATGCCAGAAGTTGCATCTAATCAATTAAGTATAACTTTGACCATGAATGATGAAAAAGCTACAGTAGAACAAACTAGAGAAACTGCGAATACTTTGATGGATAAGATGTTAGAGATAGAAGGTATATCAGATTTTGGCGTATTCCAAGGAAGTACTAGCTTAATGGGCACAACTGAAGATAATGTGGTAAATATCTTTGCTTTAAGTGAAACTAGTGAACAAAGTGAAGACGTAGCAAAACAAATTGAACAAGCAGCTGAAGGTCTTCCAGCTACTGTTGAAGTTTCTAGTTCTAATATGGATATTTCAGCCCTTGGAGGTAGTGGAATCCAAGTTACATTATATGGTGATGATTTAGATGTACTATATGCTGAAGGTGATAATATTATCAATAATGTTTCACAAATTGAAGGGGTTGAAGAAGCGGTTGTTTCCCAAGCGGATGATGTTAAGGAATTAAGAGTTATCGTAGATAAAAATATGGCTATGTCCTATGGTTTAACCGTAGCTCAAGTTTATAGTGAAATTTCTCAAAGATTAACGCAAGAAACACAAGGTGCTACCATTACTATTGAAAATGAAGATTATCCAATAGTTATTATCAATGATGATGCTTTACAACATGATACAAGCCTATTAGAAAATGTAAATTTAGAAGGCACTAAAGATGGAGAAAACGTTGATGTTAATTTAAATGAGATTGCTAGTATTGAACAAGGTCAAGGGGCACAAGCAATTAATAGACATAATAACCAAAGAATCTTAAGTGTAAATATTAGTATTGATGAAAATCATAATGTTGGTTTAGTTGGTGCGGATATTGAAGAAAAATTGGAAAATATGCAAATGGATGAACAAATTCGTTATGAAATTGCTGGGGAAATAGCTACGATTAATGAGACTTTATTTGAACTTGTTAAGATGATTGCTTTATCAATTGTATTGATTTATTTGATTATGGTTGCCCAATTTGAAGATTTATTATCACCATTTATTGTTATGTTTACTATTCCATTGGCCTTTACAGGTGGACTATTAGCTCTTATTATTACCAATAATGATCTAAGTGTAATATCGATGTTAGGTTTCTTAGTATTAAGTGGAGTGGTTGTTAATAATGGTATTGTCTTTGTAGATAGTGTCAATCAATTAGAAGAAGAAGGTATGAGTAAATTTGATGCTTTGATTAAAACAGGTAGAACCAGAATTAGACCTATCTTAATGACGGCTTTAACGACAATCTTAGGTCTAAGTACTATGGCCTTAGGTATTGGTGAAGGTTCAGAAATGATGGCACCGATGGCGATTGTTACAATTGGTGGATTGTTGTATGCTACTTTGATGACCTTAATTGTTGTACCTATTTTATATGATATCTTATGTCGTAAACAAAGAACAAAGGTGGAAATATAGCCTTTGTTCTTTTCTCTATAATCAAGTTTTTGTTATAATATTTTTTAATTAAAGGGGGATAATAGAGTTGAGTATTCGCAAATTTTGTTTTGATAAAGAGTTTGCTAAAATCGTTTTAGCAATCGCTATTCCTTTAATGATTCAACAATTGATTACTAGTTCTGTAATTCTTATTGATAATTTAATGGTAGGTCAATTTGGGGATATTGCCGTAGGGGGAGTTGCCGCAGTTAATCGTTTTTATATAATTGCGACTTATGGTACTAATGGATTAATTAATGCTGCAGCAATTTTTATTGCACAATTTTATGGGGCTAAAGACTATGATAAGATGCAACAAACTTTTAGATTTATGCTAGTTAGTGCTTTAATTATCATTTTATTATTTATGGTGGTAGGAATATTTGTTCCTGATTTAGTTGTAAGTTTCTTTAGTAAGGATCAACAAATAATTGCTTTAGGAGCAGATTATATGCGCATAGCAGCTCTATCATTTTTGCCTATGGCTATAACTTTATGTATCGCAACAAGTATGCGTAGTGTAGGAGAAATAAAACTACCGTTGTTTGCTAGTGCTATAGCAGTTATTACTAATACTTGTTTAAATTATTGTTTAATTTTTGGTAATTTTGGTTTTCCTTGTCTAGGAGTGCAAGGCGCTGCTATAGCTACTTTAATAGCTCGTTGTTTAGAGCTTTGTATCATTTCATTCTTTTTAAAAATTAATGATTTTGAATTTAAGACAGCGATTAATAAAATATTTGTTATTTCCAAAGAAATAATTACCAAAGTAATAGTTAAAGCATTACCTCTAGCTACTAATGAAATCTTATGGTCTTTAGGAATGGCGACTTTATTTAAATTCTATTCAACTAGAGGTATAGATGTAATGAGTGGCTATTCTATTAGTACGACTATCAGTGATATTTTCTTTGTATTATATGCAGGCATGGCAGCGGCTAGTACGGTATTAATATCGCAACCATTTGGCGCAAATGATTTAGAAAAAGGTAAGAGTAATGCTTATAAATTATTAGGTTTTTGTTTCTGTTTATCATTTGTATTTGCCATTTTAATGTTTGGTTCTACTTTTGTAATTCCACAATTGTATTCTAATATTTCAATAGAAGCACGTACAGTTGCAACTAA
>CASEWY010000237.1 GCA_949291625.1 uncultured Bacillota bacterium | reverse complement strand
ACATGCTTAGCATTGTCTCTAACTCCTAATAAACCACCATGAACTTTTGGATGTAATGTCTTTACTCTACCATCTAACATTTCAGGAAAGCCAGTTAACTCATCTATAGCAATTGTATTAATACCATTTTCATCTAAGATTTTTTTGGTACCACCGGTAGAAATAATCTGATAATCTAATTCAGCTAATTGCGAACAGAATTTAACAATATCTGTTTTATCAGATACACTTACTATTGCCTTTTTCATCTAAATTCCCTCCTTTATTAATTTTTGAATTTTTTTTGGATATAATTGATGTTCTATATTATGAATATGTTGTTCAGCCTCATCTAAGCTCATACCTTCATTATTAAATGCTTGTTGGGCTATGATTGCTCCACCATCTAAATCTTCATTTACATAATGAATACTAACTCCCATAATTTTTACTCCATAATCATATGCTTGCTTAATAGCATCCTTTCCTTTAAAGGCTGGCAATAAAGAAGGATGAATATTAATAATTCTATTAGGATATGCTTGAAGCAAAATCGATGAAACAATACGCATATAACCTGCTAAGATAATCAAATCAACATGATGTTGTTCGCATTGTTTTAAAATAGCACTATCATATGCTTTTTTATCTGCATAATCTTTAGGATTAAATGCAAATGTATCAATATTAGCTTTATGTGCTTTATCAACAACTAAGGCATTAGGTTTATCACATACTAATAAAACTAATTTAGCATCAATTTTACCAGCATTTATATTCTCCAATATAGCATCAAAATTAGTGCCTGTACCACTAGCAAATATTGCAATATTTATCATAATATTTCAATACCTGCCCTATCAGTAACTTTACCGATAATATTAGCTTTTTCTCCATTTTTATGTAATATTTCTAATGTTTTATCTGCATCCTTAGGATCAACAATTACAATCATTCCAATGCCCATATTGAAAACATTATACATTTCATCATCTTCCATATTACTTAATTTTTGTAATACTTTAAAAATTGGTAATACTTCAAAACTATTTTTATCTATACTAATACCTTGATTATCTTGCAAGCAACGCGGCATATTTTCATAGAAGCCTCCACCAGTAATATGTGCTATCCCATGAACATCGACATTATCAATAACTTCACTTACGCTACGCACATAAATTTTAGTTGGTTGTAACAAAGCTTCACCAATACTCATATTTAATTCATCATAATAAGTATTTAAATCAATTTTATTATCTTTTAAAACAATTTTTCTAACTAATGAAAAGCCATTAGAATGAACGCCACTACTAGCTAAACCAATAACAACATCGCCAACATTTACTTTAGAAGGTTCAATGATACGATCTTTTTCAACAACACCAACTGTAAAGCCTGCCACATCATACTCATCTTCACTATACATATCTGGCATCTCAGCAGTTTCCCCACCAATTAGTGCACAATTAGCCATTACACAACCATCTGCAACTCCTTTTACGATATCCTCAATAATTTCAGGATGATTTTTACCAACCGCAACATAATCTAAGAAGAATAAAGGTTTTGCGCCTTGAGCTAATACATCATTAACACACATAGCCACAACATCAATACCAATCGTATCATGTTTATTCATCATCATAGCTATTTTTAGCTTAGTGCCAACACCATCAGTTCCACTAACTAAAACAGGTTGTTTATAATTTAAACTAGCAAGGTCAAACAATCCCCCAAAAGAACCAATAGAACCCATAACTCCTGGTCTATCTGTTCTTTTAACATGTTTTTTTATTCGTGAAACAACTTCATATCCAGCCTCTAAATCAACACCAGCTGCTTTATAATTATTTGACATTATCTTCTATTTCTCCCTTCTAAAGTAATTTACACCATTTTTAAAGATATTTTGTTTTTTATTACCATAGATATTTTTAAATGTTCCATCAACATAACGCTCAGAATGCCCCATCTTTCCTAAAACATGACCATCTTCAGAAACGATACCCTCTATAGCATAGGTACTACCATTTATATTATTTTCTCCACTATCATTGACGTTACCATCAACATCACAATATTGGAAAGCAATTTGTCCATTATTGATTAACTTAGTCAATTGTTCCTTATTAACAATAAACTTTCCTTCCCCATGAGAAACAGGAATTTGATAAACTTTACCAACATCATTTCCAGCAAGCCATGGAGAATTATTAGAAGTACAACGAGTATTTGCAATACAACTAATATGGCGATTGATATCATTACGATATAATGTACAATCATCTGCCTCTAAAGTTGTAATCTTTCCATATGGCAATAAGCCAGATTTAATTAAAGCTTGGAATCCATTACAAATACCTAAAATTAGACCATCACGATTTCGTAAATTATCTATAGCTTTTTTAATCTTTTCATTTTGTAATACATTTACAATAAATTTAGCACTTCCATCAGGTTCATCTCCACTAGAGAATCCTCCAGGAATAACCAAAATATTTGTCTTATCAATTAAAGAAGCCATTTCATCAATACTTTGTAAAATATCTTCTTCAGTTAAATTCTTAAAGACAAAAGTCGTACAAGTTGCTCCTTCTTCTTCAAATGCTCTACTTGTATCATATTCACAGTTAGTTCCAGGGAATACCGTAATTAAGACTTTAACTTCATCAGTAGTTTCTTTAGCTTTAAATGTTTTTTCAGTAACAAAATCTACAGCTTTTATATCTTGTGAACCATTTACATGATATGTAGGATAAATATTTTGGAAGGTATTAAACCATGCATTAAAGGCTTCATCAAATGTTAAATTAATATCATTTACTTTATAACCTGAGGCAATTGTTTCACCTAGATAATGATAGTATTCATCATCAATATCTTCATTTGTTTCAATTACGATTGCACCTGGAATCATCTTTAATAAAGGTAACTTACTATCAATAGCAAAACCTAATTTATTACCAAAACTCATCTTAAATAAAGCACTTAAGATACCCCCATTTTGTACAACATAAGAACTTAAAACTTTCTTATCATCAATTAGCTTTTCTACTTTCGCAAAAATATTTTTATAACTATCTAAATCAGGATAACCTTCTTCATCAATAATAGGCATAAATACTCCAAGTTTAGAACCAACTTTTTTTAGTTCAGGAGTAACAATCCTATCAACATTACCTTTTGAACAAGCAAAAGAAATTAATGTAGGACATACATTCAAATCATTAAAAGTTCCTGACATACTATCCTTACCACCGATAGCACATTTGCCAAAAAAGTCTTGTACCCAAATTGCTCCTAATAAACTTTCGGTTACTTTTCCCCATTTCTTTGGATCCTTATTTAATCTTTCAAAGTATTCTTGGAATGAGAAATAAATATTAGCTAAATTTCCTCCAGCACTAATGGTTTTAGCCATTGATAAAAGAACACTATACATTGCCCCACTAAAGCAAGAATATTCCATCAAATAAGGATCAAAACCATAAGCTAAAATACTACATGTATTAGTCTTACCATCTTTAATAGGTAATTTTTCTACTGATACTTGGGTAGGCGTCAATTGATATTTCCCTCCAAAAGGCATCATTACGGTTAAGCTACCAATAGATGCATCAAACATTTCTACTAAACCTTTTTGACAGGCAACATTTTTATCAGCCAAAGTAGTTAAAATATTTTCCTTATTTAATTCCACATCAGCAAATATATTATTTTCAACATTCTCACAAATCTCTACATCATTATTTTGTCTAGCACCCGCACTATCGACAAATTTACGTGAAATATCGACAACGACTTCATTATTTAAAACCATTTTTAAACGTGCATCGTCAGTAACTTTCGCAACTTCATATGCTTCTAAATTTTCTTCATGAGCTAATTGAATAAATTGTTTTGCATCTTTTGCTTCAACAACTACTGCCATTCTTTCTTGAGACTCACTTATGGCAATTTCTGTAGCATTTAATCCTGCATATTTACAACGAACTTTTCCAAGATCAATCAATAAACCATCTGCTAATTCACCAATCGCAACACTAACACCACCAGCTCCAAAATCATTACATTTTTTAATTAATTTTGTACATTCAGGATTTCTAAATAATCTTTGGATTTTTCTTTCTTCAGGAGCGTTACCTTTTTGTACTTCAGAAGCACATTTTTCTAATGATACTAGAGTATGTTCTTTACTAGAACCAGTTGCTCCACCAATACCATCTCTTCCTGTTTTACCTCCAAGTAGGATAACTACATCGCCCTTTTGAGGTTTTTCTCTACGAACATTTTCTGCTTTTACAGCACCTACTACAGCACCTACTTCTAAATGTTTAGCAACATAAGCATCATGATAAATTTCTTGAACATAAGTAGTTGCAAGACCAATTTGGTTACCATAACTACTATTACCTTGAGCGCTTTTTTTAGAAATAGTTCTTTGCGGCAATTTTCCATCTAAGGTTTGATCTAATGGTGTAAAGATATCACCACTACCAGTAATACGCATTGCTTGATAAACATAGCTTCTTCCACTTAATGGATCACGAATTGCTCCACCAATACAAGTACTAGCACCACCAAATGGCTCTATTTCTGTTGGATGATTGTGAGTTTCATTTTTAAATTGCAACAACCATTTTTCCATAACACCATCATGATCAACGTCCACAAAAACGCTACATGCATTAATTTCATCACTGATTTCCACATCATCAGCAAGATGATTCATGCGCATATAACGACTATTAATAGTTGCCATATCCATCAATGTGATTGGCTTATTAGTTCTATTAGTTGCCTTTCTTAAAGCAATATAGCGATCATATGCTTCTTGTATTTGCTTATTAAAATGTTTGCTAGCAAATTTGATATTTTTAAGTTCAGTTTCAAAGGTTGTATGACGACAATGATCACTCCAATAAGTATCTAATACTTTAATTTCTGTTTCTGTTGGATTACGATGCTCTTCATTCTTAAAATAGTCTTTAACTAATTTTAAGTCTTCAAAAGACATAGCTAAGCCTTTATCTTTTAAAAATGCTTGCAAACTTTCATCATTCATCATGATAAAATCATCAAAAACTTCTAATGGGGTAACATCTACATTTCGATCTATGCGCATTACATTCATATCTTTAATTCTAGATTCAATAGGATTTACAAGATAATCACTTATTTTCTTAATATCTACATCTTCATCGAAAATATAAACCTTACCACAAGTTATCGTACATTGGCTTGAAGGATTCAATAATTTGATACATTGCATAGCACTATCCGCTCTTTGATCATATTGTCCTGGTAATGTTTCAATTGCCAAATAACATTTATCTTTCAAATCAACATCAACAAGCTCATCAACCATTTTTTCACTAAATACTGTTTGACAAGCTTTGTCTAAAATATCTTCTACAATATTAAAAATATCATAAACTAATAATAATCTAATATCTTTAATAGCCAAATTTAATTGTTCATTTAATTCTTTAAGTAAGTCTTCTTTTTCTACTTGAAAACCCGTTCTTTTTTCTACAAATATTCTTTTATTTACATTTGTCATATTATCACCCTAATCAATTGTTGTTTCTAATACAGTCTTACGCATTTTTTCTTTATAAGCCACAATCTTAGCATGCATATCTTCATCAAAAGCACCAATAATTGTAGCAGCTAACACAGCGGCATTTTTACATCCTGCTTTCCCGATTGCCACGGTTGCTACAGGAACACCAGAAGGCATTTGAACAATAGATAATAAACTATCTAAACCATCTAAGGTCTTAGTTTGCATAGGTATACCGATTACTGGTAAACTCTGACATCCAGCAATTACTCCTGCTAAATGTGCTGCACCTCCAGCTGCAGCAATTACTACTTTAAAATCTCTTTCATATAAACTACGCGCATAAGCAATAGTTTCATCAGGTGTACGATGAGCACTTAAAATCTTAACTTCATATGCTATTTCAAACTCATCTAAAACTTCTAAGGTACTTTTTACGCTTTCTAAATCGCTTTTACTACCCATTACTACAGATACTTTATTCATCCTTACCTCCTATTAATTTAGTTTAAGAAAAATAGCCCAAAATAAAAAACATGGCAGAAAAATGCCATGATATTTTATTATTTTTTAATATTGAAACGAAAAGCAAATGGGCACAAATTTTTTCTCATTCTAAACCTTCCTTTTCACACAAAAGATATTATCATATTTTAATAATTATTTAAATATCTTTTTAAGATTTTTTCATTCGACGATATTTTTTTGGTAACTTTTGTTGTAATTTTTCCTTAACTATCTTTTCTTGTTTAGCATCAAATATAATACTAACCTCATTAATAGGTTTAGAATCCTTACGTTCATTAACACTACGATATCCTATATATACCTTAAAGCCTTTTTTTACTTTTTCAAAATCATAGGCTTCAATTAAATCATAATTAATATATGTAGAATTCGCAACTACTCCATTTTCACCTAAGCCATCTTTTAATAAGAACATAATGATAATAACATAAGTTATAATTACTGTTCTAATTATATCAAGAACAGTATTATATACTAATAAAGTCATGATATTCATAAAAGTCAATAAAGCAAAAATAATTAAAATGCTTTTACTAAATTTTGGAGCTTTAATTGTTACTTCTTTTCTAGTTTTTATAAATCCAAAAGTTAAATAAATTGCCATTCCAACAAAAAGCAATAATAATACATTATTTAAAAATTCCATTGCTATCTAAATCCTCTTTCTAAACAAATTATGCTTTTATATTATACTACCTTTTAATTTTATGATAAACTTATTTCATGAAAAAATATGATTTTAGCAAAGTAAAAATGATTGCAAGCGATTTGGATGGTACTTTATTATTACCTAGTGGGCAGCCATCTTCTTTAACCATTGATGTACTTAATAAATTACATGAACAAGGAATTATCATTGTGATTAATTCAGGACGTCCTTTAAGTTCCATTTCCAAAAGTTGTAAAGACATACCATATGATTGGGCAATCGGTATGAATGGTCAAGAAATATTAAATGCCCATAATAATTCAATTATAACTAATAAACCTTTATATAAAGAAGATTTAGTTAAAATTTATCAACTATCTCAAAAATATCATCTAATATGCAATATGCATGATGATAATTTCTCTGCCATTATATTCAATAAACGCAATTTACTATTTGGTATTATTTATAATTTCTTAGAAGATTTTAGATGGATTGGAAAACAAAAGAAAGGCCACAAAAAATCTTATTATTTTGATATAAATAATTGCGATTGTAAACAAATAGGTAAAATTTGTTTTGCTGGTTTAAGTAAAGATATAAGTGCTTTAGCTAAGGAAATAAAAGAAACCATGCCCCAATACAAATCATTATGTGTAAGTAAAAACTGGTTAGAGGTCATGGACTATTCTATCAGTAAAGGCAATGGTTTAAAACAAGTCTTGGCATTAGAAAATATCAATTCAAATAATTGTATTGCCTTTGGAGATGGAGAAAATGACATTGAATTATTACAAGCATGTGGATATAGCTGTGCCATGAAAAATGCTATGCCTAATACTAAACAAGCGGCTAGTGAAATTATTGATTCAAATGTAAATGATGGTGTAGCAAAATTTTTAAAAGAATATATATTAAAAAGCTCTGAGCATTAAGTTCAGAGCTTTATCAATTTTGTATTATTCAGCGCTAGCGCCACAAACTCCAGATCTAACCATGTATTGAGAATAGTTATCTAAGAATTCAACTAAAGAATTAAGTTCATCAGCAGTAATTGCGAATACTCCACGAGCATCACCCATTACAATTTTTACATAACCATCGCTGTTGATATACATTAAATTTTTGCTAGCATCTTTAAACATAATAATTGTTTTAGCATTATCATAAGAAGCTGTTTCATCTAATGTAGGTGCGAATGAACGTAATAATTCTTCAAAAGCAGCTACTTGTTCAGTATGATGTTCTTGAATTGTTGTTAAAACTGCTTCATCTTCTGTAATTTCACATTGTAAACGAGATGAAACTAAAGTCAAATCAGCTTCAGCTTGATCCATAAACATATAAGTGCTATCAGAAGCTGTATAATCAGTACTATGTTCTTGACTATAGTAACTGTCTAAATATGCAGCATACATTTCATCATTTACTTCAACAGTAGGTGCTGCAGTTTCTTCAGCTGTAGTTGTTTCTTCAGCAGCAGTTGTAGTTTCAGGTGTAGTTGTTTCAGTAGTTGTAGTTTGGTTACTAGAAGAACAACCTACTAACATTAGCATAGCTAATAAACATACAAATAATTTTTTCATTTTCTTTCCTCCAAAAATTGGTAAACCCAACATAGAAGATTATATTATAACTAAATTAAAAATTAAAGAGCTTTTTATTAAAACACCTGTGTGAAGTAGCCATTTTCATTCGCATCAACTTTAATCGTTTTGCCCTCAATATCTGGATTTTCCAATATACATCTAGCAACTTTAGTCTCAATTTCTTTTTGAATATGACGCTTCATTGGACGAGCACCAAAGTTTTGATCACTACCCAATTCAATAATTCTATCAATTGCCTTTGGCGTTACTTCTAACTTTATATTACGCTCAGCTAAACGATTTTGTAATAAATTGATAAACTTATTTGCAATCTTTGGTAATACTGAATCATCAAGAGCATTAAATACTACTATTTCATCAATTCTATTAACAAATTCTGGTTTGAAATAATTATGTACTTCTTGCATATAATGAGCATTTCTTAATTCACGATCTGATTCAAAAGCATAGCTAGATCCTAAATTACTTGTCATTATAATCAAAGTGTTTTTAAAATCAACTGTAACTCCTTTAGAATCAGTAATTCTTCCATCATCCAATATTTGTAACAAAACATTAAATACATCTGGATGAGCTTTTTCTACTTCATCAAATAAGACAATGGAATAAGGATTACGTCTAACTGCTTCAGTCAATTGTCCACCTTCATCATAACCAACATATCCTGGAGGAGCTCCTATCAATCTTGATACAGCATGCTTTTCCATATATTCGCTCATATCAATTCTAATTATCTTAGATTCATCATCGAATAATTGTTCAGCTAAGGCTTTAGCAACCTCTGTTTTACCTACTCCTGTTGGCCCTAAGAAAAGGAAGGAACCTAATGGTCTATTCTCATCTTGAATTTGGGCCTTAGAACGCATTATCGCATCTTGCACCAACTCTAATGCTTCATCTTGTCCCATTACCCTATTTCTT
>CASEWY010000236.1 GCA_949291625.1 uncultured Bacillota bacterium | reverse complement strand
TTATCTAGTGATATGTTTGAAGCTGCTTTGGCTGCGGGCATTTCTAGCTGTGGTTGTAATGCTTATTTGCTAGGATATTGCCCAACGCCTAGCGTTGCTTATATTGTTAAAAATGAAGATTTTGATGCTGGGGCAATGATTTCGGCTAGCCATAATCCATTCTATGATAATGGTATTAAAGTATTTGCGCATAACGGCGTTAAGATTTCTAATGATATCGAAGGGTTGATTGAAGATTATATTGATGGTAAGACGACAATTGAACTTGCTACAAATGATAAGATTGGCAAAATTTATGATGTTAAAGAAACCTTAAATGATTATGTTAATTGGTTATGTGAAGAATATAAGATGGATCTAAGTAATTATACAATTGCTTTAGATTGCGCAAATGGGGCTAGTTATCAAACTGCTAAAAGATGTTTATCAGCATTAAAAGCTAATTTAGTTATTATTAATGATCAACCTGATGGCATTAATATTAATAATGGTTGTGGTTCTACTCATCCTGAACAACTACAAGCTTTAATGCGTGAAAAACATTATGATTTAGGTTTGGCATTTGATGGTGATGCTGATCGTTTGATTGCTGTTAGTAGTACTGGTGAATTAATTACTGGAGATCATATTTTATATATTTGTGGTAAATATTTAAAAGAACATGGTGAATTGGTAAATAATACCGTGGTTACTACAGTTATGGCTAACTTAGGTTTATTTAAAGCATTTGAAAATTGTGGTATTTCTAATGTTTCTACCCAAGTTGGTGATAAATATGTTTATGAAAAAATGTGTCAAGAAAATTATATTATTGGGGGAGAACAATCTGGCCATATCATCTTCTCTAAGCATTTAACAACTGGAGATGGTTTACAAACGGCATTAAATTTATTAAAAGTAATGTGTGATACGCATAAGAGTATTGATGAATTGTGTGAAGGTTTAAAAATTTATCCACAATTATTAGTTAATATCCAAGTAGAAGATAAAAATGCGGTAATGAATGATGAAGAAGTTTTAGCGCTTGTTAAAGAAGTTGAAAAAGAATTAGAAAATAATGGTCGTATTCTAGTTAGAACTAGTGGTACTGAACCTTTAGTTAGAGTTATGGTTGAAGCTGAAACTGATGAAATATGCCATGATATGGTTTATAAAGTAATTAATTTTATCAAAGATAAATATCAAGGGGTCCTATAAGGACTCTTTAATTTTTTTATAGTAGATGATAAAATAACTAAAAGAGGAAATGAAAATGAAAAAAGTAATTTGCGTTGTTGAAGATGAAAAAGATTTAAATGAATTAGTTAAAAGATATTTAGAAAATGAGGGATATGAAGTCAGATCATATTTGACTTATGATGAAGCACAAATTCATACTAATGATGATGACATCCATCTATGGATTTTAGATATCATGTTAGATGATAAGAGTGGTTTTGATTTGATTGAAGAAATTAAGAAACATTCTCCTGATGTTCCCGTTATTTTCATGAGCGCTCGAGACAAAGAATTTGATCGTATAATTGGTTTAGAAAAAGGTTCTGATGATTATATTACTAAACCATTTTCTACTAAAGAATTGGTTTTACGGGTAAATAAGATTATTCAAAGAACTTATCGCAATGATAATGGTAGAACGATGGTTGATGGCTATGAAATTGATGAAAATCAAAGAATGGTCTATGATAAAGGAAAAAATGTTGAATTGACGACTAAAGAATTTGATTTATTAATGTTATTTGTTAAAAATAGAGGTACTGCTTTCTTGCGTGAACAAATTCTTGAACAAGTTTGGGATACTAATTATTTTGGTAGTGATCGTGTTGTTGATGATACCTTGCGTAGATTGCGTAAAAAGATGCCTAATTTAAGTATTCATACTATTTATGGCTTTGGCTATAGGTTAGGCTAATGAAAAGACTTAAACTTTGGTTAAAAGAGTTATCATTGACGCAACAATTGATAACCATAATCTTTATTATAGTCTTATCATTTGCTTTGTTCTTTTTTGTCTTTTTAAATAATAGTGTTGATACCTTTGTTGAAACCGAGATGTATAAATCCATTCATCGTTCACAAAATAATATGAGTTTTTATCTTGAAAATGGTTTTATGGAATATGATGAAGTAGCCGATGCGAATATTTATCATGTAGTTTTCTATGGTGATAATTATGATAGTGCTTTTTTGATTAATGCTACTAATATGGATGAAGGTCTATATAATGATATTAGTAAACATGTTTTAGAGGCTACTAATATACCTATGGAATTTTCTTATGAGAGTAAGAATAGTGTTATTTTATATTCGGTAGTTAAATTAGATAATTCAAATGGTGTTTTAGCTTCCATTATGAATAATAGTTATAAGGCAGAGTTTCGTAATGCGATTACCAATACCTTTATAAACGCTAATATGATGGTAGTATTTACCTTATTTACGGTATTGATGCTTTGGGTAAGTAGTTTGATTCATCCACTTAATCAAATTAGAAATTATATCAATCATATTAAAAATGATGAGAATGCGACATTAAATATTAATCGTAAAGATGAAATTGGTGAGGTGGCTAATGCTTTGATTGATATGAAAAAACAATTGGATAAAGAAAATCTCATTAAGGAAGAGATGGTTCAAAATATTTCTCATGATTTAAAGACACCAATTGCGACTATTAAATCATATAGTGAGAGTATTAAAGATGGTATTTATCCATATGATACCTTAGAAAAAAGCGTTGATGTTATTTTGGAGAATGCTAATCGTTTAGAGAAGAAAGTTTATCAATTAATCATTTTAAATAAAATGGGATATTTGGCAGATAATGGTGATACTGGCAAAAATCTTAATATGAAAAGTGTAATTGAAAAAGTTATTATTTCTTTAAAGGTAGTTAAACCTGAAATTGAATTGAAAATTGATTTACAAGATGTGAATTTTCATGGTGATGAAGAACCTTGGCGTATTGTAGTTGAAAATCTATTGGATAATTCATTAAGATATGCTAAAACTTATGTGCAAATTAGTCTAAAAGAGGATGAGCTTACAGTTATTAATGATGGTAAGCCTATTGAAAAAGATCGTTTGGATAAATTGTTTAAACCATATGAAAAGGGTACGGATGGAAAGTTTGGTTTAGGTTTATCAATCGTACAAAGAGTTACAAGTACCTATGGTTATAGGGTTAGTGCAGAAAATCTTACTAATGGGGTTTGCTTTAGAGTAGTTAATCTATTGAAGAGAACTAAAATAGATGATATGAATAAAGTTGATGATGCAAGTATAACCCAAATACCTGATAAAAAGAAAAAAGTAGAGAATAAAAAAAATAAAGGAAATTGAGCGCTCAATTTCCTTTTTAAATGATATATGGTAAAAGTAGGGTGGCTAAAGATAAAAAGATAAAAAAGCCAAAACAATCAGTAAAAGTAGTTACAAAGATTGAACTAGCTAGAGCTGGGTCAATCTTTAATTTAGTTAATATTATGGGAACAAGGTATCCAACACATGTAGCAATTATTAAATTTAATAACATGCTTAAAGAGGCTACAAAGCCTAAATATGGATTACCATATACAATAAAACAACCAATACCGACAATTAGACCAATTGTTAAACCACTGACAATACCTGTTCCTAATTCTTTAAAGAAAGCTTTTCTAGCATTTTCACCAGTTAATTCATTTAGGGCGATTGCTCGTACTACAACGGTCATTGATTGTGTTCCGGCATTTCCACCCATCCCAGCAATAATAGGATTGATAGCTGCTAAGGCAACTATGGTAGAGATAGTATCAGAAAATGAATTGACTACGGAAGCAGCTAAAATGCAAGTTATTAAATTAATACATAGCCAAGGTAATCTTGATTTAATTGATTCTAATAATGAACCATCAACTTTTTCATCACTATCAACTCCGGCTAATAAGTGCATATCCTCTGTGGTTTCTTCTTTGATGATATCGATAACATCATCGACAGTGATTACCCCTTTAATTACATTATTATCATCAACTACCGGTAGCATAATATAATCATATTTATCGAATATTTTAGCAATTTCTTCTTGGTCATCGTTAACATTTAAACTAACAACATTAGGATTAGTAAGTTCGCCAATCGTAACATCAAATTTATGAGTAATGATATCGCGGACAGATACAACGCCTTTTAAATGATCTTGTTTATCGATAACATATAGATAAAAGGCCATTTCGGCATCTTGACCATTTTCTTGTAGATATTCAAGCGTTCGTAAAATAGTTTTATTTTCGCGAATAGAAATGAATTCAGTGGTCATGATACCACCAGCTGTATCCGGTTCATATTGCATCAGTTCTTGAACATCTTGCAAATCTTCATTATTTAAATTAGCTAATACTTCTTGACCTTGTTCATCATTTAGGCTAGAGACAAAGTCAACAATTTCATCGGTACTCATTTCTTCCAAGATTTCTTTTTGACGTTCCTTGGAGAATTGTTTTAAGAATTCATAACGATCTTCGTCATCTTCTTCTTCCATTAAACGACCTAATGTTTCATCTGGAAAGCGATTAAGTATTTCTTTAGCTTTTTGTTCATCTAAATGATGAATTGCATCTAAAATATCGACAGGATGGGCATATTCGATAATTTTAGTTAATTGTTCATCACTTGCATGAAGTAGTAAATCTTTTAACTCTTCCTTAGTTAACTCATCGTTCAAGATCATTTTCCTCCTTTGGTAATGAATATTCACAACCACAATATTTTTGACGATACATATTTAATTCTTTAGCAATCTTACTTCCTATTAAGAAACCATCTTTTTTCTTAAAATCGGAATAAAAATATTTAACTTTTGGATATTTTTTACTTAAAGATTGACCGATTTCGTTTAGTTTTATACTATTTTTTTGTCTGGAAATGGTCATGACAGTAGTAAAATAGTCAAAGTTATGTTCTTGAGCATAATTATATGCTTCATCCATGCGTTTGGTATAACATAAAAAGCATCTTTGTTGACCTTCTTTTTGATCAGCAAATGGACGTAAGTCTTGCATATATGTTTCGTAATCATAACTTGGAACAATAAGTTTTATATCAGGATAATATTCAGCTAAGAATTGCTTTAATTCAATTAATCTTATGTTATATTCCTTTTCAGGATAAATATTAGAATTGTTGTAATAAATAGTTATCTTAAAATATTCATGTAAATATAATAAAGGAAAGATTGAACATGGGGCACAACAAGCATGTAAAAGAATTGTTGGCTTATCTTTTAATTCTTTGATTTTTGATAATTCTTCTTGGGCTAATAAATAATAATGTAATTTATTCATTAGTGATAAACATGGAATCGCCAAAAGAGAAGAAACGATATTGTTTTTCTATGGCTTCTTGATAGGCTTTAAAGATTAAATCTTTACCAGCAAAAGAGGAAATCATCATAATCAAAGTTGATTTAGGTAAATGGAAATTAGTGATGATACAGTCTATAGCTTCCCATTTATATCCAGGGAAAATAAAGATATCGGTTTGATCTTGGCAAGATTTAAAACAATGATATTTTTTATAGATGGCTTCCAAGGTTCTAGTACTAGTTGTACCTACGGTGATAATACGACGTTTTTCCTTTTTAGCTAGATTTAATATATCTGCTGTTTCTTGACTCATTTCGTAATATTCACTATGCATGATATGATCTTCGACATTTTCTGTGTCCATAGGTTTAAAAGTTCCTAGACCAATATGTAGAGTAATATCGGTAATAATTACTCCTTTTTGTTTTAATTGTTCAAAGATTTCATCGGTAAAGTGTAAACCTGCTGTAGGGGCAGCAGCACTACCATCTATTTTGGCATATACGGTTTGATAGCGATTTGGATCGTCTAATTTTTCTTTAATATATGGTGGTAATGGAACATTTCCTAAACGTTCCAAAACTTCCATGAAAATTCCATCATAAATCATTTTCATGCGGCGAATGCCTTTATCTTTTACTTCAACGCATTGAGCTTTTAATTCACCATTATTAAAGGATACTACGGTATCTAATTTAACTACTTTAGCATTACCTACCAAACATTCCCAAATGTCATTTTCTTCTTGTTTCAATAATAATAATTCAACATGGGCATTGGTAATTTCTTTGGTTCCATATAATCTAGCAGGAATGACCCTAGTATTATTTCTTACAAGAACATCACCTGGTTTTAGATAATCGACGATATCATAAAAATGCTTGTGTTCAAATTGCTTAGTGGGTTTATGTATTACAAATAATCGTGAATTGCTTCTTGCATCACTTGGATGTTGGGCAATTAAATTTTCTGGTAGATAGAAATCAAATTCACTAGTTTTCATTTAAAAGCCCCTTTCATCAAATTTCATATTTTTTAATAAGTCATTTTTAAAATCATTATAACAATCTTCTTTAATAGCTTGGCGTGCGTCTTCCATTAATTTAATTAAGAAGCGAATGTTATGAATAGACATTAGACGATTACCTAAGCCTTCTTTACATCTAAATAAATGATGGATATAAGCGCGGGTATAATTTTTACAAGCATAACAATCACAATTTTCATCGATAGGATTAAAATCATCACGATAGATTGCTTTTTTAATATTGATACGTCCATGTGATGTCATCAGTGTTCCATGTCTTGCGATACGGGTAGGTAAAACACAATCAAACATGTCGATATTTCTAGATATTCCTTCTAATAGATCGTTGACAGCTCCAACCCCCATCAAATAGCGTGGTTTATCTTTAGGAAGATATTTTACAGAATAGTCAATCATGCGATACATAGTTTCTTTATCTTCGCCTACAGAAGTTCCGCCAATGGAATAGCCATCAAAATCCATGGCTACTAATTCTTTAGCACACATTTCTCTTAAATCTTCATAGTCTGATCCTTGAACGATGCCAAATAGGGCTTGATTAGGATTGCTGTGAGCTATCTTTCCTCTTTTTGCCCATCTTAGTGTTCTAAGCGTACTATTTTTAGCATATTCATAGCTAGCAGGGTAGGGAATGCATTCATCAAAAGACATGATGATATCAGCACCAATCTTATTTTGAATATGAATTGAATCTTCACAAGACATAAATAAAGTAGATCCATCTAAGTGGCTTTTAAAGGTAACGCCTTCTTCGGAAATCTTGCGTGAATCGGCTAAAGAAAATACTTGAAAGCCTCCGCTATCAGTTAACATTGGACCAGGATAGTTCATGAATTTTTGAACGCCTCCTGCTTTATCGATAATGTCTTCACCTGGGCGAAGCCATAGATGATAGGTGTTGGCTAAAACGATACCAGCACCTAAATCTTTTAGTTCTTCAGGAGATAGGAACTTTACGGTTGCTAGAGTTCCTACAGGCATGAAGATTGGAGTTTCTACATCACCATGCGGTGTATGGATAATGCCACAGCGGGCACCTGATTGTTTACATACATGTGTTACTTCAAAACTAAAATTTTTCATTAAAAATCACCACAAATATTATATCAGTTGTGATGAATTTTGTCTTTTACGTGATTTAACTTTTTTAAATTGTAGTGTTATAATTGAAATATGAAATCACAAGTAATAAAAATTAGAAATCTTCCTTCATATCCCGTTGTAATTCAAAGCTTAAATGTTAAACCGGTTATTTTTCTTGGAACATTATTAATTTTGGGAATAATATTATTGCTTTATAATCCGACAACGGCATATTTTGGTGCGGTTTTAATAGCTATTTCGACATTTAGTATGTTAGTTATGCCTGATCATAAAATCATGGAAGTTACCAATGAATATTTGATTTTATATAACAATCCTGATAATTCTTTATGTAAGTTAGTATATTGGGATGAAATATTATCTTGGAAGTATCATTGGCGTCCAGATATAGATGAATTAATTATTGAACTTTGTGATCATAGTGTAGAAAAGGTTGAGGCATATAATCGAAAGGCTTTTACCCGTTATTTAAAAGAATATGCTAAGGGTAAAGAGGTTAAGACTAAAAGATAGATATATTTTGAAAGGATTTTTATGGAATTAAAAGAAATTAGAGAAAATGCAAAAAAATTATGTAGCAAATGTTATGTTTGTGAAAATTGTAATGGTAGAGCATGTAAAGGGATGATTCCTGGCATGGGTGGTAAAGATAGTGGCGAAGCATTTATTCGCAATGTCGAAGCATTTAAAAAAGTTAAAATTAATATGAGTGTAATTGCAGAAAATGGACCAATTAATACCGATTTTAATTGGTTTGGCCATAAGATGAGCATGCCGATATTTATTGCTCCTCTTGCGGGGATAAATAATAATTATGGCGCTACTATGAGTGAATATGAATATAACTTAGAAGCTGCCAAAGGGGCAAATATGGCTAATATTATGGCTTTTTGTGGTGATGGTAAAGATGTCGATAGTCTATTTGTTGAACCATATAAAGCTATGACAAGCATCAATGATAGAGCTATTATTACAATAAAACCTTGGGTAAAAGAAGGAGTTGATTTACGTTTAAAATTAATTGAAAATGAATCATATGCATGTTTAGCTATGGATATTGATTCAGCAGGTTTACCACTTTTACGTAATAGTCAAATTCCGGTAGAAAATAAGAGTGTAGAAAGTTTACGTTATGTTAAAAATAAGATTAATAAACCATTTATTATTAAAGGAATAATGAATGTTGATCAAGCTTTAAAAGCAATAGAAGCTGGCTGTGATGCGATTGTAGTTAGCAATCATGGAGGTAGAGTTTGTGATGAAACTCTAGCAACCATTGAAGTATTGCCAGCAATTGCAAAAGCATGTAAGGGCAAGATAAAAATCTTGATTGATGGCGGAATACGTAATGGTTATGATATCTTCAAATGTCTAGCGTTAGGAGCTGATGGCGTATTAATCGGTAGACCAATGGGCATTGCGATTATCGGTGGTAAAGCTGAAGGCGTTAAAACATATGTTGATAAATTACAAGATGAATTAAAAAGCGTTATGGTTATGACTGGTTGTCATAATTTGAATGAAATCACGGAAGATAAAGTAATTATTTTGTAAAAAAATGTCATAAAAGGTAAAAAGTATCAAAAAAGCAGAAAAAATATTTCATAATCTTTGAAATACTTTACATTTTTAATTAATTTGTTATAATCTATGTGAGGTATTTTATGGAAAAATATGAAAATAATGCTTTTTTTTGGCAAAAAATTGATACTTTATACTCTAGTGCTTCATTAGAAATTATTCATCATAAAGGTGAATACCATGATGAATATGCTGATATGGTTTATCCTGTTGATTATGGACGCTTGAAAGAAGCAAATAATGAAAATGGTGTTTGTGTTTATAAAGGTACGCAAAAACATACAGCAGTAAAAGCAGTGGTAGTGGCTGTAGATATTTTGAAAAGAGATTTAGATGTAAAAATTTTAATAGGATGCAATGAGGAAGAAGAAGAGGCTGTATTGCGCTTTTTAAATCAAACTGATTTTCAAAAAACGGTATTGATTCGTAGAGGAAATGATCTTCCAAGTTGGGGATTTACTGATTAAGAAGTAGATAAGACTACTTCTTTTTGTCTTTTTGGAGGTATAGAGGTATATATGAAAGAAAAACAAATTGAAAAGATTTTTTTGGACAATTCACACGTTCGTTGGGGTGGAACTAAAGAAGAATTAGATTGTGCTTTGTATTTACAACAAGAATTGACTAAGATGGGTATTGATAGTCATTTAGAAGCTTTTGCTTGTGATAGTGCTACGATACATAAAGCAAAATTAACCTTGTTAGATCCTGTAGAAAAAGAAATACCATGTACGGGATATTTCATGTGCGCTAATACGGATGAACAAGGCTTGGAAAAAGAATTATATTATTTTAGAAGAAATGATCGTTATACTTTATCGCAAGTTAAAGATAAAATTGTCATCGTTGATGGTTATATTGGTAAATGGACATATGATGATTTAGTAGCTAATGGTGCTGTTGGTTTTATAACTTGTGGATATGATGCTCATGATGATAATAGAGATGTTGAACAAAGAGAATTAAGAAGTTATATTAGTGAAAATAAATTATTATGTGGAGTTAATATCAATATTAAAGATGGCATTGAAATAATAAAAAATAAAACAAAAAGAGTAAGGGTAGAAGTTATGCAAGATTATGGCAAAAGTGATTCTCATAATCTTGTCGCAACTATTAAAGGAAATAAAGAAGAAGAGATTATTTTTACTGCTCATTATGATACGGTAGATAATTCTTTTGGTATTTATGATAATTTGAGTGGATCAGTAGGTTTACTAGCTTTAGCAGAAAAATTTAAAGATGAAAAACCTAATTATAGTTTACGTTTTATTTGGTGCGGTAGTGAGGAAAGAGGCTTACTAGGTTCTAAAGCATATTGTGCTACTCACGAGAAGGAACTTGATAAAGCAGTTTTAGTCATTAATCTTGATATGATTGGTAGCATTATGGGCTATATGTTAGCTTGTTGTACAAGTGAAGATAAGCTTGCACATTATCTAGAATATTTTGCTTTAGAATATGGAAGTGAACTAAATGCATATCAAGATGTATATTCCAGTGATTCTACGCCATTTGCGGATAAAGGAGTACCTGCAGTATCATTCTGTAGATGGGCAAGTCATGCTAGTGCTAAGATTCATTGTCGTTATGATACGATTGAAGAAGTATCTTGTAGTCAAATGATTGAAGATATTGAATTTATTTATGCGTTTGCTAGAAGAATGGCAAATGCTAAAGTTATTCCAGTTAAGAAAGAAATTCCAGAAAATATTAAAGAAAAATTAGATGAATATTTATTTAGAAAAAGAAAAAATAAATAGGAGGTTAAAAGTAAATGATTAGATTTGAATGTGACTATACTCAAGGCTGCCATCCACTTATATTAGAAAAAATGATGCAAACCAATCTAGAACAAACTAAAGGATATGGTGAAGATGAACATTGCGAAAATGCGCGAAATCTAATTAAAGAAGCTTGTGGTATTAAAGATATAGATGTGCATTTTTTAGTAGGCGGTACACAAGCAAATGTTACGGTAATTTCTAGTGTTTTAAAAGGATATCAAGGAGTTATTTGTCCAGATACAGGACATATCAATGTCCATGAAACAGGAGCCGTAGAAGCCACAGGTCATAAAGTTCTAGCAATTCCTAATATCGATGGAAAAATTAATGCTTCACAAGTACAAGAATATATAAATAATCATTATAATGATGAAAATGCATGCCATACCGTACAACCAGCTATGGTATATATTTCTTTTCCTACTGAAAGTGGAACATTATATACTAAAGAAGAAATAGAAAGTTTATATTCGGTTTGTAAAGCAAATAATATTTGTTTATTTATTGATGGTGCTAGACTTGGTTATGGCTTAACTGCTTATAATAATGATTTATCATTAAGAGATATTTGCCAAAATAGTGATATTTTCTATATTGGGGGAACTAAAGTAGGAGCGCTTTTTGGAGAAGCTGTCGTTATTAGAAATGACTTATATAAAAAAGATTTTCGCTATAGTATCAAAAGACATGGTGGTATGCTAGCTAAAGGTCGTTTACTTGGAATACAGTTTGAAACATTATTTACCGATGATTTATATTTTCGCATAAGTAAAAATGCAATAGATCAAGCAATGAAATTAAAACAAGCTTTCAAAGATCTAGGTTATGAATTATTTAATGATTCATATACCAACCAACAATTTGTTTATCTAAAGGATGAACAAGCAAATAAATTACAAGAAAAATATGTATTTTCATTTTGGGTAGAAAATGATGGAAAGAAAGCTTATCGTTTTTGTACATCTTGGGCAACCACTGATGAGCAGATAAATGCTTTAATTAATGATTTGAAAAATTATCAATAGTGTTAAAACTTCTTAGTCTTTCTAGGAAGTTTTTTAAAGGGGAAAAATTTTTTTTGAAATTTTTTAAAAAAATAGTTGCATTAGAAAAAATATCATGATAATATATATAAGCGCTCAAGGATAAGACGTATCACTTGAGGTAAGGGCAAAGCTGGTTACTGAAGAAGTACTCAAGAGGCTGAAGAGGTGCCCCTGCTAAGGGTATAGGTCGAGCAATCGGCGCGAGGGTTCAAATCCCTCCTTCTTCGCCAGAAAAATGGTCCGGTGGTGTAGGGGTTAACATGCCTCCCTGTCACGGAGGAGATCGCGAGTTCAAATCTCGTCCGGACCGCCATTTATGCGGATGTAGTTCAATGGTAGAACGCGACCTTGCCAAGGTCGACACGGCGGTTCAATTCCGCTCATCCGCTCCATATTGTTTATTAAGACTTCGTTGAAGTCTTTTTTTTGTATATAGCAAGTAAAATATAGTGCTTTTATTGTGAAAAGTTGGTTTGTGGATTATAATGATAGCATGTTAGATAGGACGTGGTAGTATAAAACAAGCCTTAGTATTATGTGGGGGAGGAAGTAAGGGTAGTTATTTAGTAGGTGCATATAAAGCGATTAAAGAATTAGGAATAAATATTGATATTGTTACTGGTACATCAATTGGCGCTCTTAATGGTTGTTTGATTGCTCAACATGATGATGATCGTTTGTTTGAGTTGTGGGATAGAATTACGATGAAAGATGTATTGGCCCAAGAAATTCCTCAACAATATGATATTGAAACTATATTTAAGAATTCAGATAAGATTGAATCTTTTTTGCGTTCTTATGTTAAAGAAAAAGGCGCTGATATTAGCCCATTTAAATCCTTAATTAAAGATTATTTTAATAATGATAAATTACAGGAGTCAAATATTGATTTTGGCTGTATTGCGACCACTTATCCTACATTAAAACCTGTTTATATAAATAAAGAAATGTTAAATGAAAATGGGGAAGATTATTTATTGGCTAGCGCTAGTTGTTTTCCTATTTTTCCTATTCATAGATTTGATGGAAAGTCATTTATTGATGGTGGTTATTTTGATAATTTGCCTATTGATTATGCTTTTAAGTTAGGGGCTACGAAGATTATAGCTATTGATCTTAGTGATGATCCTAATCATTTTAATTATGTTGAGGCAGCAAATGTTTGTTATGTATTTCCTAAAATTGATCTGGGTTCAATGCTTAATTTTGATAGGGAAGTTTTAAATCGTAATAGTTTATTAGGTTATTATGATGTTTATAAAGCTTTTGGAAAGTATAGTGGAATAAAATATACTTTCGAAAGATTTATTGATGAAAAGTTTGCAAATGAGTTATATGCCTTGATACAAAATATTGATATTCAAATTGTGCATAATAGCTTAAGAAGTAGTAAGTCCAGTATTATGGAGGCTTTACGTAATGATCTTCATAAGAGAATTATTAGTTATGATGATGTCATATTTGGTTTGATGGACCGTTTGTTAGATATTGATGAATATGATATTAAAGAAGTTTATAACTATGAGAAGATTGCTAAAGAGATAGTTTTATCTTATCAAGCAAGTTTTGATGAAGATTATGAAATAATTCCTAAGAAAGTTACGGACATTATTAGTTATATAAAAGATTTGGATAAACATTCAATGATTGAAAAATTGATAAATATGCAATTATATGAACACAAAAGGATAGCTAGTTTAAATACTTTATTAACACTTATACCTTTTGAGATAGCTTTAGCTAATTATGTGATATTATTAAAGGAGAAATATTATGGTTAGAGTTGGAAAATTTGAAAAAGTAAGTTTTGAGCAGTTTGCTAAAGATTATATTGATTGTTTTGGTGAAACTGACATGCAAGAAATTAAAAAGATATATGATGATATAAAATTACCTAAAAGAGCTACAAAGGGTAGTGCAGGATATGATATTTATAGTCCTTTTGATTTTACTTTAGCACCGCAAGAACAAATTAAGTTTCCTACAGGTATTAGAGTTAGAATGGATGAAGATTGGGTATTTTGTATTTTTCCACGTAGTTCATGGGGATTTAAATTTCGTCTACAAATGAATAATACGGTTGGTATTATTGATAGTGATTATTATTATTCCGATAATGAAGGACATATTTTTCATCGTTTGACTAATGATAGTAAGGATGGAAAAGTATTTAAGATTGAAAAAGGTATAGCAGTTACCCAAGGTATTTTCATGCCTTATGGTATAACTGAAGATGATGATGTACAAGAAATACGTAATGGTGGGTTAGGGAGCACCACTAAAAAATAAAGGTAAGAAATATGATAGATTATTATGAAAAGTATAAAGATAAGATAGAGGAGTATCGTCGTCAAGGACATATTGTTCCTCCAGCTCATCTTGTAAAAAATTCTGAACAAATTGAAAAAATAAAAATTAGTGCTAATATCAATACAGCAGTTTTGGATTATGTTGCGAAAAATATTAGAGAAGGAATGAGTACTCAAGAAATTGATGATTTAGTTAGTAGCTTTACTAAAGAAAATGGGGCAGTATGTGCTCCTTTGCATTATGAAGGATATCCTAAGAGTGTTTGTACTTCAATTAATGATGAAGTATGTCATGGCATTCCTAGTAGAAGAATAAAACTAAAAGATGGTGATATTGTTAATGTTGATGTTTCTACTATCAAAGATGGATATTTTAGTGATGCTTCAAGAATGTTTGCTATTGGTAATATAAGTAAAAAACGTCAAGAACTAATTGAAATTACTAAAGAGTGTTTACGTATTGGTATTGCTGCAGCCAAACCTTGGGGTTTTGTTGGTGATATTGGTGAAGCTATTTGTACATATGCTTATAGTAAGGGATATACGGTAGTGCGTGAATTAGGAGGACATGGAGTTGGCTTAGAATTCCATGAAGATCCTTTTATTTCACATATTGGTAAAAAGGGTACAGGCATGCTTTTGGTACCGGGAATGATATTTACTATTGAGCCTATGATTAATGCTGGTAGAGCCAATGTAGTCCTTGATAATTTGAATGGTTGGACTATCTATACTGCTGATGGTCAAGATAGTGCTCAAGTAGAACATACTATCTTGATTACTGAAGATGGCAATGAGATTTTGACCTATTAGGAGCATGTTATGGAATTTGCTGAATTAGTTAAAAAAAAGAAGAAGTATAAGAAAATTTAATGATAAACCAGTAGAATTAGATAAGTTAGTAAAAGTAATTGATAGTGCACAATTGGCTCCTAGTGCTATGAATCAACAATCTTGGTATTTTGTATTAGTTAGCAACTTAGATATCATTGAAGATTTATCGATGTTGATGGAAAATGCTAATAATGCTTTTTATGGGGCTAAAAATGTTATCTTATTATTTTATAAAGAAGATAATATTGCACCAATTGTTGATACTACTTTTGCAACTAGTTATATGATGTTTGAAGCATGTGAGTTAGGTTTAGGAACTTGTTGGATAAATGGCGTTAAACATGTTTTAAATGATTCTAAATATCAATTATTAAAAGAAAAAATGGGCGTTCCTAAAGAATATAAATGTTTAGGAAGCTTAGCTATTGGTTATTATGATTTAGATGAAGTAGAAATATTACCAAGAAAGAAAGATTATTTTACCATTATTAAGTAGGTGATAAAATGAATGACTATTTATATGTTGTAGGGCATAAGAATCCTGATAGTGATTCGATATGTTCGGCTTTAGCTTATGCCAATCTAAAAAATAAATGTGGAGAACCTGCATTGGCTTGCAGATTAGGTCCATTAAATGAAGAAAGTAAATTCATCTTAAAACGCTTTGGCTTAGAGAATCCTTTATTGCTTAAGGATGCTAGGAGTCAATTGCGTGATATTGAAATGGATGAACCTAATTTAATTGATATGCATGCTACATTAAATGAAGCATGGAATAAAATGTTAACTACGCCTAATCGTAGTTTATTTGTGCTTGATGAACAAAGTAAATTAGTAGGTATTGTTTCCGCAACCAATTTATCATTAGTTAGACTACTATCTAATGAAGAATTATATAACTTGATGAAGACTGCTACTTTAAATGATATTGCGAAGACTGTTAAGGGTGTAGTTGATGTCGAGGTTAATAATTTTAAGACTAATGGTAAGGTATATATTGTTACTTTAAATCAAAATGAAGATTTTTTAGATGATTTTAAAAATAGCATTTGTATCTTGTCAGATGGTTTGCAAAAGCAAAAATTATTGATTGAAAAGGGTGCCAAGTGTTTGATAATTACTTGTGATCGTCCGGTTAGTCAAACGATTAGACATTTAGCTTTAGCTGAAGGTTGTGCAATCATTACTACTAAATTAGATACGATGAATGTAGCTAAAGTTGTTAATGAATCATTTTGTGTTGATAAAATTATGACTAAGGATGTAATTTGCTTCCATGATAGTGAATATGTTGAAGATGTAGCACAGAAGATGGCTAAAAGTAGGGTTAGAAGTTATCCAGTTTTAGATTATGAGGGTAAAGTCTTTGGGGCTATATCACGTTATCATCTACAAAATTATCGTAAAAAACGTTTTATTTTGGTAGATCATAGTGCTAAAAATCAAGCTATTAATAATATTGATAAAGCGGTAATCGAAGAAATTATCGATCATCATCATATTGGTAATATTGAAACTGATCATCCTATTTTCTATCGTAATCAAAAATGTGGATGTACGGCTACAATAATTTCTATGCTATATCAAGAGAATGGTTTGCTTCCTGATTGGCAAATGAGTGGTATCTTATTGAGTGCTATTATTAGTGATACATTAAATTTTAAAAGTGCGACTACTACGCCATTGGATAAGACCACCGCGGCATGGTTAGCACCACGGGCGGGAATAGGTAATATAGAAGAATATGCTAAAGAAATGTTAGGGGCTAGTGTTTCTTTGAAGGATGCTAGTGCTCATGAAATTTTAAATCGTGACTTAAAATTATATGATATTGGTGATTATCGTTTAGCTATTGGTCAGACTAATTATAATAGGTTGGAACAAGTTCAAGCTTTATTGCCTGAATTTAAGAAGACTATTGAAAAAGAACAAGTTGAACAAAAATGTGATTTAATGGTTATGATGTTTACGCATGTTTTGGCAGAAGGTACTTTATTTGTTTTCTATGGTCCTTTATCTTATGTAATGGTTGATGTTATCGAGACCAAATTTGATGAGCATTCAGGATATGATAAAGATATTATTTCGCGTAAACAACAATTAATGCCAAAATTATCTAGAATATTAAAGAGTATATAAAAGGAATTTGAAATGAAAAGAGTAATTACTTATGGAACATTTGATTTATTGCATTATGGTCATATAAATCTATTACGTAGAGCTAAGGAACTAGGAGACTATTTGGTGGTTGCGACCTCTACTGATGATTTTAATCTTAATGAAAAGAGTAA
>CASEWY010000235.1 GCA_949291625.1 uncultured Bacillota bacterium | reverse complement strand
AAAAATATTCTTTTATTTTTTACATTCTTCTCAATTAATATCCCTATTTTATAATCTACAAGCATACTTATAACAAATAATATAAAATGTTCTGGATTATGTATTGTACCTATGAAATAAAAACTTAAACTTCCAATTAGTAATATTATATTTAGCATAAAGCGTGGAGCTAAATAATAACATCCAAAAAAAATGGGCATAAATAAGAATATAAACTCCAAACTACTAAAAACCATTAATTGTTTATCTCCTTCTTCTATAATATAGATGAAATAAAACAATATTAGGTGACAACAAATAAATAAATTTTTCAAAAAAATCCCTATTTCATAAAAATACTAATAAGCAAGTATTTTTTAAAATAGGGATTAATACTATTTCAAATTATCATTCTTCTAGCAAAATATCTAAAGCTGCATTTTTTTGTACATCCGATTCATCCAATGCCCACTTTTCACTTATAGCCATAAATATTTTTTCATTATCATTTTTATCTAAAATGCCATCAACATTTAAACCATTATCACTTTCAAATGCTTTTAAAGCATTCTCAGTAGAAAGATCAAAATAACCATCTTCACGATCAACATTATAACCTAGATATATTAAGGCCTTTTGTAATTGAATCGTTATGATATTAACCGAATCATAAGCAATCGTAACGCCATCTTCCATATCATAATATGGACTACTTATTATCTCTGGTATTTCTACAATAACATCAGGAACAATTCCTACATTATTGATATTAGTGCCATCAGGAGCATTCCATTTACTAGTAGTATATTTTAAGGCTGAACCATCTGATAAATATACCGTTGTTTGAATTGTACCTTTACCATAAGTTGTTGTTCCAACAATTGTAACATTATCAACTTGTTGTTTTAAGGCTAAAGTAAGTACTTCCGCAGCACTAGCAGTCGATTCATTAACTAAGACTACTATTTCATCATAATCATAATGGCGTTTACCTTCTGATACATATTGTAAGATAGTGCCATCGGCAGCTTCTTGTTCAAGAATTACCTCATCCTTATCAATGAATAAACCACCAATATCTACAACACTACCTAAATGACCACCACCATCATTTCTTAAATCTAATAATAATTTATTAACTCCTTGTTGTTCAAACTCATCTAGATAGGTAATTAATTGATCACAAGTTAATTCTCCAAAACTGCTCAATTCTACATAAGCAATATTCTCATCTAACATTTGACCATCAACTGTTGTATTTACTTGTTGACGAATTACATCAATACTTATTCTTTCATCATCACGCATTATGCCAAGTGATACTTTAGTATTTGCTTCACCTTTGATCATATTTACTACATCTTCATATTCATGATCACTAACTAGTTCACCATCAACACTAAAGATAATATCCCCAGCTACCAAGCCACTTTCTTCAGCTGGACTATTTTTAAATACACTATCTACTACTAAATAAGTATCATAATTTCTTACTCTTACGCCAATACCAACAAAATCATTATCAATATTTGCAAAAAAATCTTCAATTTCTTGACTTGTCATATATGAAGTATGCGGATCAACTTCAAATGTTGTCATTCCTAGTAAAGCTTGATCAAGCAAAGTTTCTTCAACATTGTCTACCTCATCAGCAAAATACCATTCATTTTCCATCATATCTAATACTAAAGATAATTTACTAGTATTATTTGAGCCATTAGATACTAAACGACTAGTAATAAATGTACCTAGAAAATAACCGCCAAAGATTGCGACTACAAGCAATATCATAACTAGCAAAGTATTGATAATTTTTTTGCGTCGAGCTTTCTTTTTAGCCAATATTTCATCAGGCCATTGATATCTTTGTAATTTAATTCTTTTTTTATTATCGCTCATATCATCATTCCTTCTTTTAAAAAGGGGCTAATTTTAGCCCCACAATGATTCAGGTCTAATACGACAAGGAGCACCTGCCCCATTTTCACACAAACGGTTCAAAGCGGCACTACTCCATCCTGCTCCAAATGATAAGTCACCATTCCAATTAGTCGCATAGTCTTGAATTGAGCCTGTTCCAAGATAAAATACTTCAATATGGCAATGAGGGCCACTAGAATTTCCACTAGTACCTACTTCTCCAATCTTATCACCAGCACTGACGATAGTTCCTTGCGCAATCGGTGTACCAGCTAGCATATGTAAATATTTAACCGCATATAAGCTACCATTGATACTAGTTAATAAATATACTTGGTTACCTCCACCAGTTGAACCAGAGCCTCCACAAGTATTGCCAAGATAACCAGCTGGACAACCATCACTACTCTTTAAGACAACACCATTACCAACCGCATATATCGGTGTACCCATCGCTGTGGAAAAATCTGCGCCTAAATGTACGCCACCACTTGAATAATGCCATGTTCCTTCATAAATACCACAGTTAACTGGTCTAGTCCAACCATTACTTGAAACCACATTACCAAGTTCTGCACTAATAGCTTTCATCGTTTCATTAATAGCGCTAATATCGGTCGCTATCTTATTACCTTGTTCCTCTAGAGCTGCTTCTTGTTTTAAATATTCTTCTCTTACAATTCTTGCTTCTTCACGTAAATATACAACCTGTTGTTGCTTAGCAACCACATCTTGTTTCATTACTTCTAATTC
>CASEWY010000234.1 GCA_949291625.1 uncultured Bacillota bacterium | reverse complement strand
TATATATTATTTATTATCTTTTTTGTACCAGGAACACCAAAAGATATGCTTACTTATTTTGCTCCTTTTACAAGAATTAGATTAACTACTTTCTTATTAATTACTAGCTTTGCGCGTATTCCATCAATTATCACTTCTACTATTAGTGGGGATAATCTAGCTCAGGGTAATTATTTATTATCGATTGTTGTTTTTATAATTACAGGATTAATTTCTTTATTAGGAATATATTTATATCGTCGCTTTGTTGAAAAGAAAGCTATTTAGCTTGTTAATAGGAATAATGATGTTAAAATAGTAAGCGTAGGTAATAATGATGATAAATTTAATAGCTAAATATAAAAAGACTTTAATGGCGATATTGATTCAAATTAGTATTATTGGTATTGCCTGTATCATACTTTATAAGCCAATGATGGCTATATTTCAAGATCCCCAAAAGCTTAGTATTACTTTACAAAGCTATGGTATATGGGGCGTTTTAGCTATGATTATAATTATAGCGGGACAAGTAGTATTTGCTTTTTTACCAGGGGAAATAGTGGAAGTGCTAGCTGGTTTTATCTATGGAAATATTGCTGGAATGCTTATTTGTATTATTGGTATGGGTTTAGGTACCATGATTATTTTTGGCTTGACTAGATTGATAGGTCATAGTTTTTTATATCGGATGATTGATAGAGATAAACTATTGAGTGTTAGCTTTTTACAAAATCATCAACGCTTAGAAATGATTTTATTTTTAATATATTTTATTCAAGGTACTCCAAAAGATTTAATTACTTATTTTGCACCTCTATTAAATATTAAATTAACTAAGTTATTATTAATTACTTCAATAGAGCGTATTCCATCTATTGTCACATCTACGATTAGTGGTAATGCTTTGTATGAACAAAATTATTTATTATCACTGATAGTATTTTTGCTTACTGGTATAATATCGCTATTTGGTATTTATTATTATCATAAGCATATTGCGAAAAATAGGGAGTTCTAGAATTAATGAATATTGATCATAAGTTGGCATCTATTATTTCGTAAAATATTGGTCTATATATTATTAAAAAAGTTTTGACAGCGGTTACATCTTGTGCTATTATACTTGCGTATAAAAACGATTGTTACTGGTAAGGCAGGCTATACGATTTTGTACATATGCATTTTTTGCTTATGTGTGATTTTGTATAGCTTTTTTATATATAATCACATATAAACTAGTAAGGGGCCGAAAAAGTGAAGGTAGAAAAGATCATCAATAATAATATTGTTAGGTCTACTAACGATGTTGGACAAGAAGTATTGGTAATGGGATGTGGCATTGGCTTTAAAAAGGTAGTTGGTGATTTAATCGATCAAAGTAAAATTGAGAAGATTTATACCATGAAAGATAATTTTGAATATCAAAAATGTTACTTTGGAAGATTTGTAAATTACTAATGAAATTGTTGATTATGCTAAGATTAAACTAAAATATACTTTTAATGATTATATATATTTGAGTTTATGTGATCATATTAGTTTTGCTTTAGAGCGTTTTCGTCAAGACATATCGATTAAAAATGCGATGCTTAATGAAATTAAAAGGTTTTATCCGGATGAATATCAAATTGGTATGGATGCTTTAAAGATAATTGAAAAACATACGGGTATTTGTTTACCAGTTGATGAAGCGGGATTTATTGCCTTGCATATTGTAAATGCGATGATGGATGAAATTGGCATTAAGCAGACGCAGGAAATGATGAATGTCATTCAAAATGTTATGAATATTGTTAAGTATCATTTTCAAATTGAACTTGATGAAAATTCTATACATTATGAAAGATTTGTTACACATTTAAAATATTTTGTTAAAAGAGTATTTTTAAATCAAGAAATTGAAGATGATAATGATGAAAATTTCTTTTTAATGATCAAGTCCCAATATAAGAATGAATATTTATGTGTTTTAAAAGTTTATGATTATATGCAAAAACAATATGGCATCCAACTTACTAATGATGAAATGATTTATCTTACTATTCATATTCGCAAAAATTACTACAAAAAATGCTAAAGATCGTTGATGGAAAGGAAAATGAATTATCAAGAACTAAGTAACAAAATTATCGAATTAGTTGGTGGCAAAGATAATATTGCCAGCTTGGCGCATTGTGCTACAAGATTGCGTTTTAATCTTGATGATGAAAGTAAGGCTAAAACGGAACAATTAAAGGCTACTTCAGGTATTATGGGAGTAGTTCAAAGTGGAGGACAATATCAAATTATCATCGGAAGTGATGTAGCTAAAGTATATGGTCCTATCATGGAAGTAATTGGTAATAGTCTTAATGACGAAGGTCAAAAGAAAGAGAAAAAAGGTTTAGTTTCTGCTTTCTTAGATATGATTTCTAGCATTTTTGCTCCAGTATTACCTGCTATTACGGCTGCTGGTATGTTAAAAGCGGTATTGGCTTTATTGGTGGCTTTTAATTTAGTAGATACTGCTTCTAGTAGCTATCAAGTTATTAACTTTATGGGCGATGCTGCTTCCTATTTTATGCCAATGTTTTTGGCTGTTAGTGTATCTAAGAAGTTTAAATGTAATACTTATTTGGCTGTATTAATTGCTGGAATTTTATTACATCCTAACTTTGTAAATATGGTTAATGCTTCTAAGGAAACAGGTGAAGCTATTAGCTTATTCTTTATTCCAATTTATAATGCTACATATTCTTCATCAGTAGTTCCTATTATTTTATCAGTATGGGTTATGTCTTATGTTGAAAAATTTGCTGATAAGATTTCTCCTATAGCAATTAAATATTTTACAGTTCCATTAATTACCGCATTAATTACTGGTACCTTAAGTTTAGTAATTTTAGGTCCTATTGGTTATGTTGTAGGTAACTTGATTGCTCAAGGTATCGTATTATTAGATCAATATTTAGGTTGGTTATTACCAATGGTACTTGGTGCTATCTTCCCATTATTAGTTATGAGTGGTACTCACAATGGTTTAATTCCAGTTGGCGCTAATAATATTATGACTGTTGGTTATGACTCAATGATTGGTCCAGGTAACTTAGCTTCTAATATTGCGCAAGGTGGTTCAGCTCTAGGGGTTGCATTTAAATCTAAAAAAGCAGAAGTAAAAGAACTAGGTATTTCTTCTGGTATTACGGCTGTTTGTGGTATTACTGAACCAGCTTTATATGGTATCAATATGCGTTATAAGTGTGCATTATTATCAGCTATTGTAGGTGGAGCTGCTGGTGGTTTATTTATTGGTATCTTCCATGTTTCAAGATTTGCTACTGGTTCTCCAGGTTTAATGACATTACCTGTTTATATTGGTGGAGAACAACCAATTATGAACTTAGTATATGTGCTTGTATCGGTTCAGCTATTGCCTTTGGTGTAGCCTTTGTAATGAGTTTTATTACTTATAAAGATGAGGAAACTGTTGCACCAGTTAAAAAAGAAGAAACTCCTGTAGTTACAGCTAGTGGAAATGCTACAGTTTGTTCTCCAGTTAATGGTGAAGTAGTTAATTTAGCTAAAGTAAATGATCCTACATTTTCTCAAGAAATAATGGGTAAAGGTGCTGCCATAATTCCTAGTGATGATACTTTCTATGCACCTATTAATGGTACAGTTACTATGATATTCAATACAAAACATGCAATTGGTTTTACTTCTGATGAAGGCATTGAAGTTTTAATGCATGTAGGTATAGATACTGTTAATTTAAATGGTAAATACTTTGAAGCTTTAGTAAAAGAAGGCGATAAAGTAACAACTTCTACACCAGTATTAAAAGTAGATATTGAAGAAATTAAAAAAGAAGGATATGATGTAATTACTCCAGTTATTATTACCAATGCAGCATCTTACGCTGATGTTATTAATGTAGAAGGTAATATTAAAGCTAGCGAATCAATAATTAAAGTTATTAAGTAATTACAAGGAGGAAAGTATGGCACTTGCAAAAGACTTTTTATGGGGTGGAGCTACAGCAGCCAATCAATGTGAAGGTGGCTATAATCAAGGTAATAGAGGATTAGCTAATGTTGATGTTATTCCTCATGGAAAAGATCGTCGTCCAGTAATGTCAGGTATAAAGAAAATGTTTGAACTTGATAATGAACATTATTATCCTGCATTAGTTGGAATTGATTTCTATCATCATTATAAAGAAGATATTGCTTTATTTGCCGAAATGGGATTTAAAACATTCCGTTTGAGTATTGCTTGGAGTAGAATATTTCCTAATGGTGATGAAGAAGAACCAAATGAAGAAGGTTTAAAATATTATGAAGACATCTTTAAGGAGTGTCATAAATATGGAATAGAACCTTTAGTTACTATTACGCATTTTGATTGTCCAATGCATTTAATTGTTAAATATGGTGGTTGGAAAAATCCTATTTTAATTGAATTCTATAAAAGATTAGCTAAAGTTTTATTTACTCGTTATAAAGGTTTAGTTAAATATTGGTTGACTTTTAATGAAATCAATATGATTTTACATTTACCATTTATGGGTGCTGGTTTATATTTTGAAGAAGGTGAAGATCAAACCCAAGCAAAATATATTAGTGCTCACCATGAATTATTAGCTAGTGCATGGGCAACTAAGATTGCTCATGAAATCGATCCTAATAATATGATAGGTTGTATGATGGCAGCTGGTGATTATTATCCATATTGTTGTATGCCTGAAGATGTATGGGAAGCACAGAATGCTAATCGTAGTAATTTAATGTTTATTGATGTTCAAGCAAGAGGTTATTATCCTAATTATGCTTTAAAAATGTTTGAAAGAAATAATATTGATATTCATTTAAGTGATGAAGAAAATAAATTATTAAAAGAAAATACAGTTGATTTTATTTCTTTCTCTTACTATACATCTCGTTGTGTTACAACGCGTAAAGATGTTACTGAAACAGTTGGTAATGCCTTTAAAGGAGCTAAGAATCCTTACTTGAAATCAAGTGATTGGGGATGGCAAATTGATCCACTTGGTTTGCGTGTTACCCTTAATTCTTTATATGATCGTTATCAAAAACCATTATTTATAGTAGAAAATGGTTTAGGTGCTAAAGATGAATTAATACCTGATGGTAATGGTTCTTATACTGTTAATGATGATTATCGTATAGATTATCTAAGACAACATATTGCCGCATTTAAAGCAGCAGTTGAACAGGATGGTGTTGAACTATTAGGCTATACACCTTGGGGTTGTATTG
>CASEWY010000233.1 GCA_949291625.1 uncultured Bacillota bacterium | reverse complement strand
GTGATTAGCTCTGAGAAACACTGCATAAGCCCTATATACAACTATTAATTTAGAAGGTTATAAAATGACAAATGACATTGTAATATTTAAAAATGGTGAATTGGAATTACAAGTTACAGTTAGTGAAGATCGAGAAAACGTATGGTTATCACAACGTCAAATGGCGAAACTTTATAATATGTCTACAGATAACATTGGATTACACATTAAAAACATTTTAGCTGACCAAGAATTAGATGATTCAACTACCGAGGAATCCTCGGTAGTTCAAACTGAAGGAAAAAGAAAAGTCAAACGTACAATTAAAATATATAATCTAGACATGATTTTAGCGGTAGGTTATCGCGTGAAATCACCTAATGGCATCATTTTTCGCAAATGGGCTACCTCGATATTAAAAGACTATATGATCAAAGGCTATGCCATTAATGAGAAACGATTAGAAATATTAAATAAAACCATTAATATACAGACAAAAATGTTAGCTTCTACTTTAGAATTGGATAAAAATGAAGTATTTAATGTCGTTGAAGCTTATCAAAATGCTTTATCATTACTTGATGATTATGATCATAAGTCTATAACAAAACCAAAAGGAACTGATTCAATATATAGGCTAACATATAAAGAATGTCGTAAACTTATTGATAAGATGCAATTTGAATCTGCTATCTTTGGCTTAGAAAAAGAAAAGGGCAAATTAAATGGTATATTGGCTGCAGTATATCAAAATGTATTTGATCAAGAACTTTATCCAAGCATTGAAGAGAAAGCAGCCAATCTACTCTATTTTATAATCAAAGATCATCCTTTTATAGATGGCTGTAAACGCATTGGTGCGATAATCTTTTGGAATTTTTAAATAAGAATCATCATTTGATTATTGATGGAAAGCAAATTATTTCCAATAGCGCACTTGTAGCAATCACTTTGATGATTGCTGAATCAAGACCAGAAGAAAAAGAAACCATGGTCAAATTAATAATGCATTTCTTATCAAAATAAATTCTTAACGCATTTGCCTTTTTAAAAGAATATACAATATTAAATCATGAATCAATTATTAATTAATTTACTTAACCTTATATTATTTTAAAATCTTTTAATTATCTTTGTTTGCTTTTTTACCTCATTAATCTCTGTAACAAGTTCACTACCAACATCTATAGTAATCTTATTAATATAACCAGTATAAGTAATTACATCTTCGTAAGGTACTAAAGTTATTTCTACCAATAATGGCAATCTGATCTTTTGCACTAAAAATAATACTTGTAACTCACAAAAAATGAATATAATATGCTCACCAAATTTCTTAGATACAAGAAGATAACTTTCTAATAAGTTGAAGATAATCATTTCAACTTAGAGGATTTTTTGGGTTCAAATCTAATGAAATTCATAAAAAAAAGAGCCACTGCATAAAATACAGAAGCTCAATTTTTAAGTTATAAATTACCTTTAACTTAGAAACCTACTGGTACAAATGCACTTGTATCAAAAGAGCTTTTTGAAATATCCAAGTCAACTAAAACTACTGTAATATCTTTATGATTTATCTTTGCAAGTATTATCAATTTGTTATCAATCAAAAATTTTTGTAATATCATGATATCGGTTGACTGCACGATAAATTTCTAAATACTCATTGTTCACTTTGTAGATAATCACATAATCTTCCCATATCGCATA
>CASEWY010000232.1 GCA_949291625.1 uncultured Bacillota bacterium | reverse complement strand
CATATGGATCGTTTGGGAGATACTTTAGAAAAAATAGCTAGGGAAAAGGCGGGCATTATCAAAAAAGGTTCAAGAGTATTAATTGGTAATATGCCAGATTATCTTAAAGATGTAATTAAGGCTTATGCAAAGAATAATCATATTTTTTATAATAATTTTGAATTTAGTTTAAATAAATTGATTGTTGATGGTAGAGCTTATCCATTTGTCTTAAAGGCTTTATATCAAAAACATAATATGGCTATGGCTTTAAATATTGTAAGAATATTGCCTGATTTTATTATTAATTATAATGATTTAGATAAAGTTTTACTTAAGAGTAATTGGGCAGGTCGCTTTGAAATTTTTGATGATGATTTACCAATTATTATTGATGGGGCTCATAATCAAATGGGTATTGATGTTTTAGTTAATTCGCTTGAAACATATAATAAATCTTTTAATATTATCTTTGCGGCAATGAAAGATAAAAATCCGCTTATACTTTTAGAAAAATTAAAAAAAGTGGCGAAGCGTATTATTGTTACGCAAATTGATATGGAGCGATGCTTGAAGGTAGATGCCTATCCTGATATGTATTTTAAATATGTTAATTTTAAAGAGGCTATAGATTTTGGCATTAGTTTAAATGAGCCTTTAGTGATATGTGGATCCTTATATTTTATATCTGATGCTAGAAAATATTTGCTTGAAAAAGCAAATTTAAGTAAAAAATAGCAGGATATTGTTAAACGCTTACATTTTTTATAGAAATATTCAATTTTTGTTTTATAATAAATATATAAGCTATCAAAAAATTGCAAGGGAGGTTAAATAATGAGGCAAAATAATGTAGTTGCAATGATTTTAGCTGGAGGAAGAGGATCTAGACTTTTAGACTTGACTAAAAAAGTTGCAAAGCCAGCGGTATATTTTGGTGGAAAATATCGTATTATTGATTTTCCACTAAGTAATTGTGCCAATTCTGATATATCAGTAGTTGGTGTTTTGACCCAATATGAATCAGTTATTTTGAATTCATATGTGGCTCGTGATCATCGTTGGGGATTAGATACAAAAGATGGTGGTGTATTTGTTTTACCACCAATGGAAACAGACGCAAATGGTTTTAATTTATATCGAGGAACAGCAGATGCGATTGCGCAAAATATTGATTTCTTAGATCAAATGGATGCGGAATATGTTTTAATCTTATCAGGAGATCATATTTATAAAATGAACTATGATAAGATGCTTAGAGTTCATAAAGAAAAACAAGCAGATGCGACAATTGCAGTTATTGGTGTACCTTTAAAAGAAGCTAGCCGTTTTGGTATCATGAATACTAATGATGAAGATATCATCGTGGAATTTGAAGAAAAACCAGCTAAACCTAAGAGCAATCTTGCTAGTATGGGTATTTATATCTTTACTTATAAAACATTAAGAAAATATTTAGTTGATGATATGAAGAATGAAAATAGTCATCATGATTTTGGTAAAGATATCATTCCTGCTTATCTAAATGATGGAAAGAAATTGGTTGCTTATCGCTTTAAAGGTTATTGGAAGGATGTAGGTACAATCGATAGTTTGTGGGAAGCAAATATGGATTTATTGAATCCTAATAATGAATTAGATTTATCTGATTCTGGTTGGAAGATTTATACTGAAGATGTTAACGTTCTTCCTCAATATATAGGAGAAAATGCCGTAATTGATAATGCATATATTAATCAAGGTTGTGTTATTGATGGAACTGTTAAAAATTCGGTAATCTTTACAAATGCTAGAATAGCTGAGGGAGCTAAAGTTGTTGATAGCGTAATCATGCCTAATGCTATTATTGGTAAAAATGCTAGCGTTACCCGTTGTATAGTTGCTGAAGGGGTAGAAATTAAAGAAGGCGTTAGCGTTGGTGATAAAGATAGTGAACATATCGAGCTTGTTGCAAAGAAAGTAGTAGAGTAGGTGGACGAAGATGAGTAATAAAGTATTAGGAATTGTTAATTTTGAAGATTCAACTGCTAGTGTAGAAGGATTGGGGGATTATCGTCCAATTCCTGCTTTTGGCTTTTTAGGTCGTTATAGAGTAATCGATTTTGTTTTAAGTAATATGACTAATTCAGGAATTAGTGATATTCAAGTTTATTGTAAAGAAAAACCTCGTAGTTTGATTGAACATTTAGGTACAGGTCAACACTATAATATCAATTCTAAACGTGGTAATTTGCATATTCTTAATGGTGAAAAGAAGCCTATTAGTGATGTATATAATAATGATATTAATAACTTTATGCAAAACATGGAATTTATCGAAGAGAGTGATAAAGGCTATGTAGTGGTTGCTCCTAGTTATTTCATTTATCAAATTGATTTTAGTCAAGTATTAGAGAGCCATATAAATAGTGGTGATGATATTACATTATTATATAAAGCTACAGATAATGCTAAAGAAGAATTTAATGGTTGTGAGACTGTTCAATTTGATGAAACTAAAAAAGTAATTGGCTTTGAGAAGAATCGTGGAAAATATAAGAATCGTAATATTTCTTTAGAATGTTATATTATGAGTCGTAAATTATTTATTGATCTTGTTAAACGTGCTGCGCAAACTAGTTCGTTATATTGGTTTAAAGACATTCTTCGTGATGTAATTAATGAATATACTATTAGAGGTTATGCGGTTAAGAGTTATGTTGCTTGCATTAATTCTTTAAAAGCTTATTTTAAAGCTAATATGGAATTGGCTAATTTGAGCAATGCTAAGACTATCTTTAAGAAGGATTGGCCTATTCATACTATGACTAATGACTCTGCTCCTACGCATTTCTATCCTGATTGTCATGTTAAGGGTAGTGCCATTGCGAATGGTTGCTTCATTGAAGGTACAGTAGAAAATAGTGTTCTATGTCGTAATGTTACCGTTAAAAAAGGTGCTACAGTTAAGAATAGTGTTGTTTTACCTGGTGCTTATATTAGTGAAAATGCTTATCTTGATCATGTAGTAGTAGATAAATATGCGATTATTCATCATGTTAAGAAACTAATTGGTAGCGATGATGAACCTGTTTATGTAAAACGTCGTGATCGCATTTAGAGGTGGGATATGAAAACAGTATTATTTGTTGCAAGTGAAGGCTTACCATTTATTAAAAGTGGTGGTTTAGCTGATGTTGTTGGTTCATTACCTAAGGCTTTATATGCTTGTAATTATGAAGTTAGAGTAGTAATTCCTTTATATCGTAAAACAGCTGAAAAAGATCATGGTAAGCTTACTTATATTGGTACAAGACAAATTCATAGTGGTTGGATTAATCAACCTGCTAATTATTATCAATGTGATGTTGATGGTATAATCTATTATTTTGTTGAACATCAAGGATATTTTGAAAGAGAACAATTATATGGATATGCTGATGATGGTGAGCGTTTTGCTTATTTCCAAAAAGCAGTTTTAGAGCTTTTATATCATATTGATTGGTATCCTGATATTATTCATACGCATGATTGGCATACAGGTATGATTCCTTTGATGACTCATGCATTATATGGTTCTGATTGGCGTTTTGAAAAGATTAAACATGTTTATACTATTCATAATTTAGCTTTCCAAGGTAATTTCCCTGAATCTGTTTTGACTACATGTTTAGGCTTAGATCGTTATTTCTATGATAATGGATCAGTTAAATTTGATTCTGGTATAAGCTTTATGAAAGCTGGTTTAGTTTATGCTGACAAAATTACTACTGTTTCACCAACTTATTCACATGAAATTTTAACTAGTGAATTTGGTGAACGTATGGATGAAGTTTTACGTTATCGTCATGATGATCTTTGGGGCATTGTCAATGGTATCAATGTTGATGAATGGAATCCTAAGACGGATAAATTATTAGCTAAAAACTATAATGTAAAGAATTGGAAGGCTGGTAAAAAAGCTAATAAGAAAGCTTTACAAGAAGAACTTGGACTTGAAGTTCGTGATGATGTTATGTTAATTGGTTTAGTTAGTCGTTTAACTAATCAAAAAGGCGTATATTTAATTACGGAAAAAATGAATGAAATCATGTCCCTAAATGTTCAATTCTGTATCTTGGGTACAGGTGAAGAAAATGCTGAAAATGCCTTTAAGTGGTTAGAGGCTAATTATAAAGGCAAGGCTGTATATTATTGTGGCTATAATGAAGAATTGGCTCATCGTATTTATGCAGCTAGTGATTTATTCTTGATGCCTTCTATCTATGAACCATGTGGCATTGGTCAATTGATTGCGATGCATTATGGAGCATTACCATTAGTTAGAGAAACTGGTGGCTTAAAAGATACGGTTCATCCTTATAATCAATATACTGGTGAAGGAAATGGTTTTAGTTTCTGGAGCAAGAATCCTAATGATATGATGTATACGATTAGATGGGCTAGTGAGCAATATTATTATAATCAAGATGGTTGGAAACAATTGGTTAATAATGCGATGAATACGGATGTAAGTTGGCAACAAAGTGCTAATTTATATGGTGAATTGTATAAGATGCTTGTAGGTGAATAAAAGTTTTATTGAAAAGGAGAATTTCCTATTCGTTTGCTTATATGCGATAAACCCAATTAAAAGCACGTTTTAAGCTTTATAATAGCTATAAAACGTGCTTTTAACTTAGGATACGATTGTCAAAATACTTGAGCATATTTTCGATTATCATCAATGAATGTTCATCGATAATTAATTCATTATTAGATGTTGGATTAATAGCAATCTGTGAAATATTATAAGATGGATTATCAAACATTTTAATGACTTGTAAGAAAGATATCTTTTGCTTAGTATAAACATTATGATAATAATTAATAAACATATCAATTTCATTTTCATCAGTAAATAGGCTTATTTCATTGCTTCCATCTTCTAAAGTTGAAAGTTGAGGATCAATGTCTTCTAAAGAAGAAGTTGGAGTTCCTAGTAGATATAAATTTGATTTTCCTAATGCATAGAATACTTTATAGTTATTTTCCGGATTTGGATCTTCTAGGGCCCAATATATTAGTTGGTCTAATAGTTTGTTGTCGGCAAAATAGCTATCGTCTAAATCTTCAATATCAATATTTCTAGGATCATATTTTTCTAATGTTGCATATATTTCTATTAGTTCTTCATCATATTGATTTACAAATATTTGATTTAATTGTTCAAATAATTCTCTAGCTAGTAGAGGATTATGTTTGATTGAGCGTTTAGCGTGGGCTATGACTTGAGCTAAAGTTTGTTTAGTTGGTAAAAATAGTCCTAAATCATTTAATTGTTTATTTAATTGTTTTTTGGATGGTTTGCTTACTTTTTGTTTATTTAAATTATTTATATTTTGTCTAATTACATTTTTATTTTTATTAGCATAAGACATTGCTTTAAATAGACATGTAGTAGCAGCTAAAATATCATTTTTTTGAATATAACAATTGGCAGCCAATTGTAATAGGCCTAATAGATATAAAGGATTATAGGCTAAAGGTAAATATTTTTTAATTAGTTCTAAAGCTTTATCTACTTCGTTATTTAAGGTTAATATTTCGATATACATAATTACAATATCGATATCAGCAGGATTAAATAAATAAGCATTAGCTAAAGAATTTTGGGCAGATTGGTAATCATTTAGCATATATAAACAAATACCATGAATGTAATATAGTAAGTCTAATTGTTGATTGATTATAATTCTTGAAGCATCCTTTTTGAAAAAGGATGGAATTGGATAATTTATAAATTTTTTAGTTGCGCCTTTTACTATATATTGAGTATCTTTAGTTTGTTTGAAGGCATGATGTTTATCTAGATGCAAAATATAAGAATTAGTTATTTGAAAAGCTGCATAAAAATTATATAAAGCAATATGTTTTTGGGCTATTTCTAGGGCATATTCTAAATCTTTACTATTTTTATAGGCATTATAAAAAAGATTGAAATTAGGATTATCAAAGCGATGAAAAATAGTTATGTTTAGATAATTGCTGATAAATAAGATGGTCTTAGTTTCATTATTATATAATACATCATCTAAAATATAAGTTAGATAGCTAATATCATGTAATGGTAGACCATTTAGGTTTTTATCTAGCATTTTAATGCGTTTTTCAAAGTCCATATCTTATGCCCTTCTTTAATATAATGATAACATATAATTTATCTAATGTAATGTAAGATAATTTAATGAATAATTGTTTAAATTTTGCATTCATAATAATAAATATTAGATAGTTGTGAAATTGTGGACAAAAATATTTTTAAGCGTTTGCGAATGGCCATTTTAGTGATATAATAAAAACGTCATAGGAGGATAATTTTACATGGCAAAGAAAACTGTCAAAGATTTAGATGTTAAGGGAAAACGCGTCTTAGTTCGTGTTGATTTTAACGTTCCACTTAAGGATGGAGTAATTACTGATGACAATCGTATTCAGGCTGCTCTTCCAACTATTAATTATTTAACAGAACATGGAGCAAAAGTAATCTTACTTTCTCATTTAGGTAAAATTGATCATAAAGATCCTGAAAAATGTGAAGCAGGTAAGAAGAAAAATAATATGGCTCCAGTAGCTGTTCGTTTACAAGAATTAGTAAGTTCTAAAGTAACATTTGTACCAGTTACTCGTGGAGAAGAATTAGAAAAAGCTATCGCTGATATGAATGAAGGCGATATCGTATTGATGCAAAATACGCGTTATGAAAAGGGCGAAAGTAAAAATGATCCTGAATTAGCTGCTTATTGGGCTAGCTTAGGTGATTTATTTGTGTCTGATGCTTTCGGTTCAGTTCATAGAGCACATGCTTCTACTGTAGGAATTGCTACACATTTACCTAGTGCTTGTGGCTTCTTAGTTCAAAAAGAAATTGAAAATTTAGGTGCTGCTATTGATAATCCTAAACGTCCATTGGTTGCGATTTTAGGTGGTGCTAAAGTTTCTGATAAAATTGCAGTTATCGATAATTTATTGAAGATTGCTGATAAAGTAATTATCGGTGGTGGTATGGCTTATACTTTCTTGAAGGCTAAAGGCTATAATGTTGGAAATTCTTTATTAGAAGAAGATAAGATTGAAATGGCTAAAGAATTCATGGAAAGAGGTAAAGATAAATTAGTATTACCTATTGATACAGTAGTAGCTAATGATTTCTCAAATCCAACTGATATCAAGACTGTTGATTGTGATAAGATTCCTGATGGCTATATGGGCTTAGATATTGGTGAAAAGACTGTTGAATTATTTGCAAAAGAACTTCAAGGTTGCAAGACTGCAGTTTGGAATGGTCCTATGGGTGTATTCGAAGATCCTCGATTTGCTAAAGGAACAGAAGCAGTTTGTAAAGTATTATCTGAACTTCCAGATGCAATGACTGTAATTGGTGGTGGTGATAGTGCTAGTGCTGCTAAGAAATTAGGTTATAAAGATAAATTTACTCATATTTCTACTGGTGGCGGAGCTTCATTAGAATATATGGAAGGTAAAGAATTACCTGGTATTGCAATTATTGAGGAGAAATAAAAATAATGAGAAAACCTATTATTGTTGGAAACTGGAAAATGAATAAGCTTCGTGGTGAAGCTAATGAATTCATGGAAGCAATTGAAGCATATTTAACAGGAGAAGAAGCTAGTACTTATGGTATTGCTGCTCCTTTCACTTGTGTGGGAAATTGTGTAGATCGTGCTAAGAATTTAGTAGTTGCTGCGCAAAATTGCCATTGGAAAGAAAGTGGAGCTTATACTGGTGAAGTTAGCGTTGAAATGCTAGAAGATGTAGGAGTTAAATATTGCATCATCGGTCACTCTGAAAGAAGATCACTGTTTGGAGATACTGATGAAACAGTTAATAATAAAGCTAAAAAATTATTAGAAAAAGATATTGTTCCTATTCTTTGTATCGGAGAAACTGAAGCACAATATGATGCTGGTGAAACAGAAAAAGTTATCCGTGATCAAATTGCTGGAAGTATGAAAGATTTATGTCCAAAATGTGTTTCAAAGATGGTTGTTGCTTATGAACCAATTTGGGCAATTGGAACTGGTAAGAGTGCTACTAAGGAAATTGCACAAAATTGCTGTCATATCGTTCGTGATCAAATCCGTGTTATGTATGGTGATGAAGCAGCAGATAGTGTACGTATCCAATATGGTGGTAGTGTAAAACCAGAAAATATTAAAGAATATATGGCTTGTGAAGACATCGATGGTGCATTAATCGGTGGTGCTTCTTTGAAAGTTGATTCTTTCAAAGCTATTATTGATGCAACAAA
>CASEWY010000231.1 GCA_949291625.1 uncultured Bacillota bacterium | reverse complement strand
ATTTTCTACTTCTTCAATCATATTGATGTCTTTACCATTGGCTTTTAAGATTTCACTTACTTCATCATAGATGCCTAAATTAATTAAATTATTAGATAATAATTTACCAATTAAAAATTCAGCACTAATATAATATAATTTTTTATTACTTTGAGGCTTTGCAACATTAGCTGCTTTTTGTTTTACTAATTGCAATAAAGCTAAATAAATTTCTTGATTACTAGCTTGTGAAATATCCTTATTTAAAAGCGTAGTAATTTCTTGTTGTAAATACATTTGCTTTCCTCCTAAAAATAACACAACGTCGATAGATTATCACAATAGCCACATTTTTTCAAGTTTTTGCGCTATAATAATAAAATAGAAATAGGAGAAAAACAATGAAAAAAGCAGGGGTTTTGATGCCAATTGCTTCTTTACCTGGTGCTCAAGGTATTGGTGATTTTGGTAAGACTAGTTATGAATTTGTTGATTTAATTGTTAAAACGGGTTTTAAAATTTGGCAAATATTGCCTTTAAATCCTTTAGGTTATGGTAATTCGCCTTATCAGCCTTATTCTAGCTATGCCATGGATGAATTATATATATCTTTAAATATGTTAAAGGATGAAGGGTTAATTGCGCATATAGAGCCTAAAAAGGGTAAAAATGATCATATTTATTATGATGAAGTAAGGAAATTTAAAAGGCCTTATCTTTTAGAGGCTTTTCATAATTTTAAAAAAGATAAGGAGTATGATAATTTCATAAAAAATAATACATGGGTAGAAAGTTATGCAAAGTTTATTACTTTAAAACATTTAAATGATGATAAATGTTGGAATGAGTGGAAAATTACTAGTTTAAAAGATGAAGATAAAGAAAATATAGAATTTGAGAAGTTTGTACAATATATCTTATTTAAGCAATGGCAGAGATTAAAAATGTATGCCAATAAAAAAGGTATAGAAATCATGGGAGATATTCCTTTTTATGTAGGTATTGATAGTAATGATGTCTATGATAATAAAGAATGTTTTTTATTAGATGATGATGGTAGACCTACATTTATTGCCGGGGTACCACCAGATTATTTTAGTGAAACAGGACAACGTTGGGGTAATCCTATCTATAATTGGGAATATTTAGAAAAGACGAATTTTAAATTTTGGATTGAGCGTTTAAGTTATAATGCCAAGATGTTTGATATTATTCGTATTGATCATTTTAGGGCTTTTGATACTTATTGGAAGGTAGAAGCATCTTGTCCTACAGCCATTGATGGTACTTGGTGTGAAGCTCCAGGTTATGCTTTTTTTGATGAATTATTTAGACAATATCCTGATATTAATATCGTTGTAGAAGATTTAGGTGATCTTCGTGATGAAGTATTAGTATTGCGTGATCATTATAATTTTAAAGGTATGTGGGTAACTCAATTTAATTTTGATCCTAAAAAAGAATTAAAATTAAAAGAAAATTTAATTATTTATACAGGTACCCATGATAATCAGACTTTAAGATCTTGGTATTCGCATTCTAAAGCTAGTTTTAAAAAGCATACTAAATTATATTTTGCTAAAAATAAATATAAATATAATTTAATGAATGATAATTTTATTGCCTATGTCTTAAATTCACCATGTGATTTAGCTATTATTAACTTCTTTGATTTATTGAATAAGACGGATAGATATAGAATAAATACTCCAGGTACTATTGGTGATCCGGATTGGAATCCGCGCATTCAAAATTATAATGAATATAAGAAAGTAATAGCTAAATATAAGAAAATGATTAAAAAAAGTGGACGATGACCTTTTACTTTTAAGAAGCTATAAGCTATAATTTTTGCTGAGGTTGATTATATGTTTATTTTTGAAATTATTAAGACGATTATCTTAGGAATAGTTCAAGGTATTACGGAATGGCTTCCTATTAGTTCTACTGGGCATATGATATTAGTAGATGCTTTTATGCCATTAAAGATTTATGAAGATGTTACTATGAATACTGAATTTGTGGATATGTTCATGGTAGTTATTCAATTTGGTAGTATATTAGCAGTATTGTTACTATATTTTCATAAGTTGAATCCTTTTAGTCCTAAAAAAAGTGCTATTCAAAAGAAAAATACTTGGACATTGTGGTTTAAAGTTTTAGTGGCAGCAGTTCCTGCCGCTATAGTTGGTTTATTATTTGATGATATTATCGATGCAGTTTTATATAATCCTACTACGGTAGCGATTGCTTTAATTGTATATGGTATTTTATTTATTGTAATTGAGAGAACCAAAAAACCAGCAAAAATTACTACTTTAGAAAGTTTAGATTATTTTACAGCTTTAAAAATTGGAGCTTTTCAAATGTTAGCTTTGATTCCTGGTACTAGTCGTAGTGGTTCGACAATCTTAGGGGCTACTATTTTAGGTTGTTCAAGAAAAGTAGCTAGTGAATTTTCTTTTTTCTTAGCTATTCCGATGATGTTTGGAGCTAGTTTATTAAAGCTTATTAAATTGCAGATGAGTTTGGATGCAACAGGTATCTTTATTCTATTACTAGGTATGGTAGTTGCCTTTGTAGTAAGTATTATTGCGATTAAGTCTTTGATGAAATATATTCGTAAACATGATTTTACTATCTTTGGTTATTATCGTATCGTTTTAGGTATTATTGTAATTGCTTGTGTATTATTTAAGGTGATTTAAAATGGATTTTTCTTTAGCTTTTAGTATGGTGGTAGAAGGACTATTATCCTTCTTTTCGCCATGTATTTTACCTGTATTACCACTTTATTTTGGTTATTTAGCTAGTGGAGCTAAAAAAGTTGATGAAGAAGGTAATGTAACTTATTCACGTTTTAAAGTATTTTTGACTACTTGTTTTTTTGTGGCTGGTATATCTTTTGCGATTTTATTATTAGGTATTTCAGCTAGTGTATTTAATGGCTTTTTTAGTAAATATAGTTTAATTATTTCTTTTATTGGTTCATTTATTTTAATCTTTTTTGGCTTAAATACTTTAGGAATAATTCAAGTTCCTGCTTTGATGAAAGAAAAGAAGTTGAATGCAAAAATTGATTTAAATAATATGAATTATTTAAATGCTTTAATTTTTGGCTTTCTATTTAGCTTTTCTTGGACACCATGTATTGGCCCTTATTTAAGTAGTGCCATAGTTCTAGCTTCGACATCAGGAAGTATAGCCATGGGTGTAGCTTATATTTTATGTTATATCGTTGGCTTTGTAGTGATGTTTTTATTGATTGGTTTATTTACTGAAGAATTATTGAATATTATTAATAAAAAAAGACATATTATTAAATATACGACCATCATTGGTGGAGTCTTAATGATTATCATGGGTGGTTATATGTTCTTTAATGCTAGTAAGCAAGTACTAGCTTTACAAGATAATGGTAATAATATTGAGCAAACTGTGGATAGTGAAAATGAAACAGATATGCAAAAATATGATTTTACCTTAAAGACTAATTTAGGTAATACCGTAACTTTAAGTGAAATTAAAGATCAACATGTAGTACTTACATTCTTTAGAACATGGTGTACTTATTGTAAACAAGAGATTGCTGATTTGATGGAATTACAAGCAAGTTATCCTGATGTTAAATTCTATTTGATTACTAGTCCAAATATGGATAATGAGGTAGATGAACAAGGAATAGAAGAATATCTTGCGGAAAATAATGTGGATATTGAAGTAATATATGATGAAAATAATATGGTTCATTATATGTATGGTATTTCGGGTTTCCCTAGTACTTTCTTCTTTGATGATGATCAAAGTGTTTATGGATATGTGCCAGGTTATGTGCAACAAGAACAAATGATGCAAATTATTGACGATTTACTACAATAGTTATTGTAATATAAATTAAAATTTGGTATCATAATAGCGTTGAAAAAGAAGTTCTAAAAAAAAAACGACTCATCGTCGTAACTTTAGTGACTTCTTTTTATTTTTTATGTATAAAATAAATAATGGGAGGGTAATATGAAGTACATTTTTGTAACAGGTGGAGTTGTATCAGGTCTTGGAAAAGGAATTACGGCTGCATCACTTGGACGTCTTTTAAAATCGCGCGGTCTTAAGGTAATTTCTCAAAAGTTGGATCCATATATCAATGTCGATCCAGGAACGATGTCGCCATATCAACATGGGGAAGTTTTCGTTACTGATGATGGTGCAGAAACCGATTTGGACTTAGGCCATTATGAACGTTTTATTGATGAAGATTTAAATAAGTATTCTAATCTTACAACTGGTAAAGTTTATTGGAATGTATTAAATAAAGAAAGAAGAGGAGAATATTTAGGAGATACGGTACAAATAATTCCTCATATTACTAATGAAATAAAACGCTTTGTTTATTCAGTTGGTGAAAAAAGCAATGCGGATGTTATTATTACGGAAATTGGTGGTACAGTAGGGGATATCGAATCTCAACCATTTATTGAAGCTATTCGTCAAATAGCTATTGAGCATCCAAAAGAAGATTGTTTATTTGTTCATGTTACTTTAATCCCATTTATTCCAGGAAGTAATGAATATAAGTCTAAACCTACACAACATTCTGTTAAAGAATTGCAAGTTAGTGGGGTTCGTCCAGATATTATAGTTGCTAGATGTGGTGGTCGTCTTCCTTATGATGTTAAACAGAAAATTTCTTTATTCTGTAATGTTAAATTGGATTGTGTAATTGAAAATTTGACAGTTAATGATTTATACGAAGCACCAATCATGTTAGAAGAACAAAACTTATCAGAAATAGTTTGTCGTGAACTTCATATTGATGCCCCAAATATTGATTTAACCCATTGGAATAAAATGTTAGAAAAAGTACATAGTTGTGAATCAGAAGTTACAATTGGTTTAGTTGGTAAATATGTGCGTTTGCATGATGCTTAT
>CASEWY010000230.1 GCA_949291625.1 uncultured Bacillota bacterium | reverse complement strand
CATCTAAGCTCATAAAGCTTAAGCGTTTCATATAATTAATAATATCAGCATCACTAGTATTAACCCAAAATTGATAGAATTCATAAGGGCTAGTACGATCTGCACTTAACCAAACTGTACCACTTTCTGTTTTTCCAAATTTACCTCCATCACTTTTGGTCAATAATGGTGAAGTAATACCATAAACTTTAGTATCAGATCCACATACTTTACGAATTAAATCCGTACCACTAACTAGATTACCCCATTGATCACTGCCGCCTAATTGAATTGTACAATTATAATTTTTATATAATTGTAAAAAGTCAATAGCTTGTAAGATAGTATAAGTAAATTCCGTAAAGCTAATACCAGTTTCAAGACGTTTAGCAATCGTATCTTTATTAATCATATAATTAACATTAAAATATTTGCCATAATCTCTTAAAAAATCTATTAAAGACATGTTGCCTAACCAATCATAATTATCAACCAAGCAAGCAGTACCAATATTAAAATCCAAGAAATGTCCTAATTGGACCTTAATAGCTTCTACATTATGCTTAATTTCTTCAGCACTTAATAATCTTCTTTCTTGAGTAGGCTTTGGATCACCAATCATTCCCGTAGCTCCTCCAGCTAAGGCAATTACTTTATGTCCAGCTTCTTGCCATCTTTTCAAAATACAAATTTGTTGTAAATGGCCAACATGTAAACAATCAGCAGTAGGATCAAAACCAATATATACTACACATTGTTCATCCATATGTTTCTTTAAATTTTCTACATCGATTACATCTTTAATTAATCCTCTTGCTTCTAATTCTTCAAAAAATTTCATAATTTCAATTTCCTTTCTTTCCATAAAAAAACGCCCTTGATTCTAAGGACGTTTAAATAACGCGGTACCACCTTAGTTCATATCTAAATGATATGCCCTTTTTGCTTTTAACGCAAGCTTACGATTTATTTTCATAAATAGTTCATGGAGTGTATATTATCAATTCAATAAATCTTTTCCACCAAACAAGATCTCTCTATATATTAACTATTGATAACTCTTTCCAATCATCACTTTTATTTTGTAGATTGTCTAGGACTATATAAATAGCTTAATTCAATTTCTTGATCATCAACTACTTCATCATGAAGCATTTTAGTCATAATACGCATAGAAACAGCTCCTAAATCATATGAAGGAATTGAGAAACTAGAAATTTGTGGACGCATCATTGAATTATATTTAGTATCAATAACACATACAACTTCTATATCTTTAGGAACATCATAACCATTTTCTCTAGCAGCATTGATTGTTGCCATGGCTTGCGAATCACGATGAGCAATTATAACATCATGGCGATGATTTTTCAAATACTTGCTCATAAATTTATATGAAGTACGACTTGCAGCATCCATTTCTAAGTAATTAGTAAACTTCTTTCCATGTTCCTCGAATGCTTTAGTAGCTCCTTTAACCATCTGTTCAACAGCACATGGATTTTTTCTATCTTGAATTATTGCAATATCATCAACGCCTTTATCCAAATAATCATTAACTAGTTCATAAATAGCTTTTTCTATATCAACAAATACACTACTTACCATATTTCCGCTAGTTCTATTACCAATTATAACAATAGGAATATTATAATTTGATATTTCTTCAATACGGTCAATAACCAATTTATCATTATAAACGATTACACCATCAACTCGTGAACGAATGATTGTTTCAATAATATCATTAAGATCGGTAATTCCTTCAGTTATAGTATGCAAGATAATATTATAATTATACATTTTAGCAACATCAATCAAACCATTTATAATTTGCCCAATATATGTATAACTAGCTTCAGGAATTACTAGACCAATAGTAGTAGTTTTTGATAAAGCTAAACCTTGAGCAATAGCATTTGGCTTATAACCAAGTCTTTCAATAGCAGCTTCAACTTTATCCTTAGTTGGAGCCTTAACAACATCCGAACGATTAATAACGCGCGAAACAGTTGCTAAGCTTACACCTGCCTCTTTTGCTACATCATATATTGTGACACGCTTCATCAAAACTCCTCCTTCTATTTATTATCATTTTTATTTGGTCTTAACCAATTTTTTAAAGCTTCTGTGGATTTTTCTGCTAAATCAATTGCCACATCTTTAGCTTTTTCAATTTTTTCATTTACTTCAGGTCTACTAGTAAATTCATTTATTTTTTCACTAGCATAAGATATACCCATATCAATCGATTCATTAATTTCATGAACAGTATTCATGAATTTTTCATTTTCTTTTAAACTATTGATTTTAACATTAATGCTGTCTTGTAATTTTTCATACATTGTAATAACTTGTTCTTTAACATCATTATAAGATTGTTGTACCTTAGGATCATTAATAAAATCCGTATATTGTTTTTTGATACTTTCAAGTGTATCTTCAGCAATCTTTTTAATATTATCTACAATTCTTTTTAATTCTTCATCATTTTTAATTTTACTTGAAGCATCTTTAATTTGATCAATCGCCGTATTTAAAACTTTTATGGCATTTTCTTTATAATCTTCATTTGCTTTATTTGCAACCTCAAGATCAATATCTTTATTTTCTACATCTAAAGGTGTCTCTTGACTTATTTGATCAATTTTAGCTTTTAATTCTTCTACAGTTTGTTCAATATCATCTACAGCATTATTTTTTTTATTTTCATCACTCATGATTATTCTCCTTGGTTATTTTTTCATTAATAAAATTCTTCACATTATCCATGTTTTCATTTATAAATTCTTGAGCTTTTTTAACATTTTCTACAGTACTATCATGAACATTATCTACAGTATGACTGACTTTAACTGCAGTATCTAATGGTGATTGTACCTTTTCTAAAGATGTATCTACTAACTTAATGGTAGTTTCCAAGTTATCAACCGTTTTAGTAATAGAAACTACAAGTTTAATTAACTTATTTAGAAAAATACATAAAAATATTAAAACAATAGTTCCAACTATTGGTAATAGCTGTTCACAAACAATTTGCAAATCTTTTAATAATGCATCCATATAAATAACCTCTGGAATTAATTATATACCATTATGAAAATTTTTTCAATCCTTTTGATAACGCTTAACTAAATTAGCAAGCCCATATATATCTTTACTAGACATAAATAAATAACAACATGGTTCTTCTTTTGCTAATTGACTAGCACCATTTTCATTTTCCTCTAAAATAACACTACCTGGAATCATTTTTTGTAAGTAACTTATATCGATATCAATACCATCTTCTTTATCATCAATGCTAGTAAAATCACATAAATATACTTTATCAGCTAATTTTAAAGCATCCGCAAATTCTTGAGCAAAATAATATACCCTAGAAACTCTATGTGGTTTAAATATTGCTACGATTTTTTTATCAGGGAAACGTTTGCGGGCTGCTAAAATGGTTATTTTAACTTCTGTAGGATGATGAGCATAGTCGTCTACAAAAATATTTTGTCCATGTTTTTCAATAACAAATCTTCTTTTTACTCCATGGAAATTCCTTAATCCTTTTTCAATAGCTTTAGGATCCATCTCTTCCAAAATACCTATAGCTATAGCACCAATGGCATTCCATAATAAATGTCGGCCAACAAAAGGTAAATTAAAGCGATAAATAAATTTATCTCTAAAATATAAATCAAATGTCATATCTTCACTAGTTTCAACGATATTATCCGCATAAAAATCATTATTATGTTCAATACCATACCAATAATGACATTTATTTATTTTTAACTTACGAGCTTCTTCATCATCACCAAAAATAACTAAAGCTTTAGTAACATTTTCACTAAATTGCTCATAAGCTAAACGATAATCTTCCTTGGATTTATAATAATCTACATGATCTATCTCTACATTAGTAATTATGGCATATTCAGGATGATAAGCTAAAAAATGACGACGGTATTCACAAGCTTCTACACAAAGATATTTTGTATCTTTATTAACATATCCGCTACCATCGCCAATTAGATATCCACTAGGAAAGCTTTCATTCATCATACTTGAAAGCATTCCTGTTGTAGTGGTTTTTCCATGACTACCAGCAACACATACCGATCTATAATTTTCCATGAATTTACCTAAGAATTCATGATATCTATAACATGTACATGTCGGATTATTTCTTGCAGCTTGCACTTCACAAAAATCTTCTTTAAATGCATTGCCTATAATCACGGTCATATTATCTTTTATATTATTTTCATTAAACTCATCTATCCTTATATGACGCGAAATTAAAGAATCTTCAGTAAAAAAATGTTTTTTTAGGTCACTTCCAGCAACTTCATATCCTAAATCTTTTAAGATGCATGCTAAAGCAGACATTCCTGTCCCTTTAATTCCAATCATATAAATCATAAGTTAATCCTCATCATCAAATAAGCTATAATTTCGATTATTAACTACTCTAGTAGGAGTTTCATTCACATCTTTTTTAGCTACTTTTTTATCTTGTTCATCACGACTAGCTAAGATATCATCTAAAGAAAATACTGGTACATCATCATTGTTATCTTCTTTATATAATGGTTTATCATCAGCTAATTTACTATAATTTTCTACTCTTACACTTTCAACATTTTTAACTTCTTCAGCTTCTTGAGTATATGATTTACGAATTGCATTACCATAAATTGGAGAAATTACATCATCTTTCTCTTCATCTTTATTATTTTTAGGCACTAAAGTTGAATTAATTGAAGATTTAACATCCTTTTCGCTAAGACCAAAAATCGGACTAATAACAGGTCTTCTTTCATAAGTAGAATTTGTTTCAACTTTTGCAACTTTCTTAGTATTGACTGTATTAGTAGTTCTAGTTGTTCTAGTTGAAGCCATTGTTGATTTTTTAACTGGTTCATAAGTTTTAATATCATCAACTTCAATACCTAAACTACTTTTTGGTTGAGAAATTGGTTTAGGTTCTTCTACAACCGTATTTGTAGTCTTAAGATTATTCAATTTAACATTATCAAATTGTTGAACTTTAGGTCTAGAACTAGGTACATAAGTATCTTTTGGTTCTACTACTTGTTCAACTTTTGAAACTCTACTAGTAGGTTTTTTCTCTTCTTCAAAATAATTATCTTCGATAATTGGTTTTTCTACTTTCTTACTAGCTTTTTGCTTAACAGGTTTTGCTACTGGTTCGCTTTCAAAGCCTTCATCAAAATTATCTTCATCTTCTTCAATAATATCTTCTTCTTCAAAAATTAAGTTCTTTAATTTATTAAACATCTTTTTTCTCCTTTATCCCTTATTATATTTTAGTATAATTTATGCAATTTGTAACCATTAAAATGATAAAAAACCACTTATTCTAGATTATCCGTACGATATTCTTCATCACTAGGAAGCATATCTGTATTATTTCCTTGATCAGGTGTACTTGGCTCATTTATATCAGTTTCTGTATTTTGATTAGTTTTATCTATCATATCGATAACTCTACCTTCTGTAGGAATTATCTCATCATATAAACTAAGTTCTTCTCCTTCAAAAGTAATACGCTCTTTAGCAGAATATTCCAACATAATAGCATCGCTATTAATTTCTATCGATTTTGCAATCTTCATTATAGGTTTAACTACATCAATAATTTGTGAAGCATTACCTATGGCACTAAAGAAAACATATTGGGTATCTATCGTCAAATAATATTCATTATCTGACAACTGATATACATAACTTTGATAAGGATAGATACTATTATCAAAATCTGCATACTCACCATTAACTGTAGCAATTAAATATTCATCATTTAATTTTATCGTCGAAGGTATAATATCTCCATAGTTTTGAGCATTAACAATCTTTGAAATATTTAAATTCATTGCAAACTTAGTTTCTTTATATTTTAAGATTGAACTAGTTTCATTAGCTTTTAATCTTCCAACTTCTGGTTCTAGATAAAAACTATAAAAAACTTTTTTATTATCTGCTTGAGCCGTAGGTAGGCTATTTGCCTCATCTAGCGCTTGTATTAAGCTTTGCTGAATATCTACTGCCCCAATATTACTTTGGCAGCCACATAATAAAATTAACATTAATACTAATAGTACTTTTTTCAATTTAATCACCACAATTACATTATACCATTAGATTTATAAAAAATCGCGCGATAAATTGGTTGTCCCAATGCCATAAATTTAGCTTCATATTCACTAATCGCATCCTCTTCATGCTCTTCACTTCTAAAATCTACCCATACATTCTCTAATTTATAACCAAAGTTGGTAAATTCTATTAATGAATATTCAAAGAATTTCTTATTATCAGTTTTTAAAATGATTTTCCCATTTTTATTTAAAATTTTAAAGTATTGTTGTAAAAAATTACTATGTGATAATCTGCGTTTAGAATTTTTAGATTTAGGCCAAGGATCACTAAAATTCAAATGAATATAATCAACCTCTTCATCTAAAAACCATTCATTAATATTCATAGCATCATGAGCAATCAATAAAGCATTATCCGGTCTATTTTCTAATGCTTTTTTAGCTGCAACCGCCGCACAATTATAATCTTTTTCAATAGCTAACCATCCTTCATCAGAATATTTTTTTGCCATTTGAATAAAATAATCGCCTTTACCACAACCAATTTCTATATGTAAGATATCCTTATTTAAAATTTCTTTCCATTTACCTTTATAATTTTCTGGTTGAAAAAGCACAAAATCAGCATTAGCTTCTAAAAAAGGCATTGCCCATTTTTTCTTGCGCATTCGCATAGTCAATTCCTCCTAATAACTTAATAATTTTATCAAAATTATTGCAAAATATAAATTAATATTTTTCCATAATTATATTAGTTAAATCAATATTATTTTTTAAAACAATTTGGTCTTTTATAAATTTATAACCACGTTTTTTAAAAAATGATAATGCGGTCAATGAAACATGTATTGATATTTTATTTGGATAGTATTTTTCAATAATATCGCATAATTTTGAACCTATACCCATATTTTGATACAAATAATGTACATATAGACAATCAAAATAGCCATTATTTTCAATATTAGCAAATCCTACTATTTTATTATCTATAATAGCTACTATACAATAACTATTTTCCAATTTATTTTGCCAATAATTTATATCTTTATATGATGAAGTCCATGCTTCTATTTGTTCATCATTATAGTCTTTAATATTAATATGATGGACTGTATCATAAAACAATTGAATTATTTGTAATAAATCTTCTTTTTTATATTCTCTAATTAACATTTTATTACCTTAAAAAAGGGGATCAAATCCCCTTAATCTTGTTTCTTAAATACTCTTTTTTCACCATGTGAACGATGTTTTTCTTTTTTAGCAGCTTGTTGTTCATCCCAACCTTCAGGTTTTTCTAATAAATCACGATGGGAAACATTGATTCTGCCTTTATCATCAATATCGGTAACTATTACTTTAATAGTATCGCCAATCTTTAGAACATCTTCAACTTTTTCTACATGTTCATAAGAAATCTTACTTACATGTAATAATGCATCAGTATTAGCAAATAATTCTACAAAAGCCCCAAATTTTTCTAATCTTACTACTTTTGCATCATATATTTCTCCAACTTTAGCTTCTTTAATAATATTTTCAATCATCGTTTTAGCTTTATTGATCATTTCACGATCCATATGATAAATAACACAATTACCATCATCATCAATATCAATTTTAACTTGATCACATTCAGCAATAATCTGATTAATCATTTTACCACCAGTACCAATTACTTCTCTAATTTTATCAACTGGAATCTTGATTGAATCTAGTTTTGGTGCATATTTACTTACATCTGGACGTGGTTTATCAATACAAGCTAGCATATTGTCTAATATTTCCAAACGACCCTTATGTGCTTGAGCAAGTGCTTCACGCAAGATATCTTCATTAATTCCATCAATCTTAATATCCATTTGTAAAGCTGTAATACCATCTTTAGTACCAGCAACCTTGAAATCCATATCACCATAATGGTCTTCCATACCTTGAATATCTGTTAGAATAGAATAATGATC
>CASEWY010000229.1 GCA_949291625.1 uncultured Bacillota bacterium | reverse complement strand
TTTTTATTTAGTTAATGCCTATGTACCAAATAGTAAAGAAGGTTTATTGCGCTTAGATTATCGTCAGGAATGGGAAGATTGGCTAAGAGAAAATTTAGTTAAGCTTAGTGAAAAGAAGAGTGTAATTTATTGCGGGGATTTAAATGTAGCTCATAATGAGATAGATCTTAAAAATCCTGATAGTAATCATAAAAATGCAGGATTTTCTGATGAGGAACGCCAAAAATTTAGTGAATTATTAGCTAGTGGTTTTGTTGATACATTCCGCTATCTTTATCCTGAAAAAGTTGAATATTCGTGGTGGAGTTATCGTTTTAATGCTCGTGCTAAGAATATTGGTTGGCGGATTGATTATTTTATTGTGTCGAAAGATTTGAAAGAAAAGATAAAGGATGCTAAAATACATAGTAATATATATGGTTCAGATCATTGCCCAGTTAGCTTAGATATTGAACTATAGGGGAGATTTAATATGGAAGTTAAACAATATGTTGAAAAATATCGCCAGCAATTGCTTGATTATTTGGCTAAATTAGTTAGTTATAATAGTGTAGAAGGTGAAAGTGAAACTGATGCACCATTTGGTCAAGGACCTAAGGAATGTTTACATGAAGCTTTGAAAATATGTGATGAATTAGGTTTTGAAACTACTAATCTAGATAATTATTGTGGTTATGCACAAATTGGTGAAGGCGAACAAGTAATTGGTATTTTAGGACATTTGGACATTGTTCCTTGTGGTGAAGGTTGGGATAGTGACCCATTTACGATGGTTATTCGTGATAGCAAGGTTTATGGTCGTGGCGTTAGCGATGATAAAGGGGCTGTAGTAGCTAGCATGATTGCGATGAAAATCATTAAGGACATGGGGATTAATCTTGATAAGCGTATTCGTTTGATTATGGGTTGTAACGAAGAGACAGGATCAAGATGCTTAGCTCATTATGTAGAATGTGAAGGACATATCGATATGGGCTTTACTCCTGATGGAGAATTTCCTGGTGTTCATGGTGAAAAAGGGATGATTGGTGGTCTTATTAAAAGTAAGAATACTAAAATCATGGATATCAAAGGTGGAATTGCTAGCAATGTTGTATGTAGTCATTGTATGATTAAAGTTGAAAAGAATTCTTTTAGCAAGCGTGCTTTTGAAGATTATTTAAATAATAATGATATAGAATATTCCATTGATGAAGATGGTGATACTTTAATCATTAATGTTAAAGGTGTTGCGGCTCATGCTAGTACACCTGAAATGGGTGTTAATGCTATTTCTTATACTTTATGTGCATTAAAGACAGCTGGATTTAATGATCCTTTTGTTGATTTTTATTGTTCACATATTGGCTTAGAAACAAATGGTAAGATGCTTGGCATTGATGTTAATGATGATTATGGCCAACTAACTTTAAATAATGGTGTTATTTATAAAGAAGAAGATACGATATATGCTACTTTGGATATGCGTTTCCCAGTTACAATGATTTCTAAACAAGTTATTAATTTGATGCAAGATAATTTGGAAGATGAAAATGGAATTATTGAAATAACTAGTCGTGTTGAACCATTATTCTATCCAATTGATAGTCCATTGGTTTCTAAATTATTAAGTGCTTATCAAGAAGTTACTAACGATTATGAAACGATGCCTATGACAATGGGTGGAGGTACATATGCTAAGGGTATCCATAATTGTATTGCCTTTGGTTGTGCTTTTTTAGGTGAAGATAATCATATTCATGATGTGAATGAATGTTGTTCTATTGATAGTTTAATGAAGCAAGTAGAAATTTATACAATAGCTATCATGAAATTATTAGAAAATTAGCCTCTTATAAGAGGCTTTTTAGCTGGAGGAATAAATGAAAAAAATTGCCATAATGTATGACTTTGATAAGACCCTATCAAATAAAGATATGCAAGAATATAGCCTTATACCTTCACTTGGATATGCTAATACCAGTGAGTTTTGGCAAGAGGTTTCAGCTTTTAGTAAACAAAATAAAATGGATCCTATTCTTTCATATATGTTTAAAGTTTTAGAAAAAAGTAAAGATGGTCTAGGTTATGATTCTTTAAAAGCATTAGGAAAAGATGTTGAATTTTTTGGTGGTGTTGAAGAATGGTTTGCTAGAATAAATGAATTTGGTAAAGAATATGGTTATGAAGTTGAGCATTATATTATTTCTAGTGGTATGAAAGAAATGATTAAAGGAACAACTATAGCTAATAATTTTCGCAAGATATTTGCTTGTAAATATGTTTATGAAAATAATAGAGCTATTTGGCCAGGAGTTTGTGTGAATTATACAACTAAGACCCAATATATCTTTAGAATTAATAAACAAGTATTAGATGAAAATGATGATGATAGTTTAAATACTTATGTGGATATGAATGCAAGGCCTATTCCTTTTACTAGAATGATTTATATAGGAGATGGAATTACGGATGTTCCTTGTATGCGTTTAGTTAAGGAATATGGGGGAAATTCCATAGTTGTTTATAATAAAAATAAAACTAAAAGCAAGATGATAGCTAAGAAATTAATTGATGAACAAAGGGCTAATTTCATGTGTGCAGCTGATTATACTAATAATGGTAGAATTGATAAAATTGTTAAGATGATAATCAAAGAAATTAGTGCTAAGGAGGAGTTAATTGATGCCCAAGGTTACGATGAAAAATAAAATTATCTTAATAATTATCTTAATTATTTTACTTATTTGTGGTTGTTTTTGGTTATTAAGGCCAAAAGAAGAAATGAAAATACATAGTGTATATTTAGATTTAAGTATTCCCTTATATCAAGATGATAATGTTGATGAAAATTTTCAACAAGCTAAATTATTAGTAGAAGCTATTAATAATCAATTAGTTAAAGAAGAAGATTTAGAATTAATTATTCAAGGTGTTGAAAGTGAAGATTTTAGTCAAGAAAAAGATTTAAGTGCAGATTTAACTTTAAGTGTCCAATGCTTAAAGGCTGATGAAACTAAAGTTACTAGTTATTTGCCTATTAGTGATGATAATAAGCATGATGATAGTTTGAGATTTGCAAATATTGTAGCTGAAAAGTTAAATGATATGAATTATCAAGGTAATTATTATTACTATTTATTGCCAGTTGGTAGTGAGATGTATAATGAGTTGATTAGTCAAGAAAAAATAACAGATGAAACAGCAATTGGCTTACCTCTTTTAGATTATTGTCAAAAGCCTATTATCATGTTAAATTATTATTATCAAGATAATAA
>CASEWY010000228.1 GCA_949291625.1 uncultured Bacillota bacterium | reverse complement strand
GAACCGCCGTGTACGGAACCGTACGCACGGTGGTGTGAGAGGTCGGAAAATTTATTTAAATTTTCCTCCTACTCGATTGGTATAATTTAAGTATGAAATATATAGATATATTTGAAAAAGAAAATAATGAATTGTTTGCCCTTATAGTAATTTGTTACATTTATGATATCGATTTTAAAGTGGCTTATAATCGTGATCGCCCAGATTTGCAAATTAATACTAAAGATATATCTATGGGTATTGAAGTTACAATTGCTTTAGATCAAAAGTCTATATCTAACTTAAAATTATTACAAAAAGGAAACTTTATCTATGATGAGCATTTTGATCTAGCAAATGATAATTTAGTGATTAATGCCATAAATAAGAAAATTAGAAAAGTAAATAATTATTCACATAATTTTGCATCACTTAATTTATTTATCTACTATTTTGAAGCTAATATTACTAAAAAGATATTTGAAAAGATTAGTAATATAAATAATTTAGCTAATGCTTATGATTATATTTATCTTTTTAATTTTAGTGATGTTTATATTTATAATTGCAAAAATAATGATATTAAACATATTCATTTAAACTTTTTTGCTTTAAAAAAATTATTTATCCAATTACAAAAATATGTCACTGAATAGAATATTTTTATTAATTAAAGCGAAGGTTAAGATCTACTTCTTCTTTAATGCCTGCTAAATGCATGCTATCGGTAAATTGCCAATAATCATATTTATATTGATAAGTTGGTAAGCTATCATATTGGGCATACCATATTGGATAGTTGTAGATTTGTTCTAAATCATAAAAAGTATTCGCAATATCAAGATTTAAATAAATCATTGGTTGATATTTTTTATACGCAATTCTTCCGCAAAAAGATAGGGCATTTAAGGTTTTTTGTTCAACAGATAAATCTTTTGTGCGATAGTTTTCATCATAATCTATTTTTTCTAAATCATATACGATTGGAAGATTTATTTCTTTGCCTTTAATATTTTTTAATACGAAGTTTGCTTCTTCAATTGCTTCTTTTTCATTAATGGCTTGTGAGAAAAAATATATACCAATATCTAGATCATATTCTTTTGCTTGTTTGTAATATTCTTCGAATTTTTCATCTAAGTTTAACTTTCCTGTTTGATATCCGCGATATCCTAGGCGAATAAAAACAAAATCGATACCTTGTTGTTTTAATAAAGAAAAGTCTACATCACTTTGGTGCATGGAAATATCTATACCTAATTGAGCATTAGGATAATTGATTATGCCATTTTCTTCATAGGTAAATAGGGAATTATCAATAGTAGACAAGGGGATGGTTGATACTTTCTCATAGGAAACAATCTTAAAATTATCTTTAGGTATTATGATAAGAAAAACTAAGATAATAATTAATAATAAACATAGTAATTGGAGCATATTGCGATATTTTGCTTTTAATCTTAGCTTTTTTCTTTTTTTGGTTTTTGATTTTTTGTTCATAAATATATTTCCTTTAAATTGTAAATGTCATTTTCGGTTAATTTTAAACGTTTTAAGCAATATAATTCTATTGAATGATATTTTGTGTCTATGATTTTAAAAAGGGCTTTTATATAGTCTAAATCAGCTCCTAATAGATATGGTAGTTTTATGATATGTTCTAAAGGCAAACCATATTCTCTTAGTTTTTCCATCAATTCATTTACTTGTTTATGATAAAATTGATTAGATTGAAAATAATAATTGAAATTTAATTCTCTAGGAAAATTAAAAATTTCTAATAATAATGAAATAATAATACCAGTGCGATGAATTCCATATTCAGACATTATTAAAGTATTACCTTCGGTTTCTGCTTTTAATATATTAATAATATTTTTTAATTGTGAATTAAAAATAAGATTTTCATAATAATTAGTTACATTTTTTTTTAAAATATTAATGCTAGGATAATTTGTCAGTTGATTAGCTAAAATATTAATATTATTTAGATTTAAATCAATTAAATTAGGTAGGGGACAATGAAATATTTGTAGATTATCTATATTAGAATTTTCCTTTTGTAAATT
>CASEWY010000227.1 GCA_949291625.1 uncultured Bacillota bacterium | reverse complement strand
TCACAACCTGGTAAATATGCTTATTTAGTATTTGATCAAAATATTGCAGATAATACAAGCCAATTTGCAACATATGTTGAACAAGGTATTGTAGTTAGTGGTAATACTGCTGAAGAATTAGCAACCAACCTAGGCATTGATGAATCAGCTATGAAAGATACTTTTGATCGTTATGTTGCTTCAATTGATCGTGGAGAAGATGAATTCAATAGAACGAAATTACCTGATAGTTGGGAAGGACCATTCTACGCTATTAGAATTACTGGTGATTTAAGACATACCCAAGGCGGTCTAGTAACTGATACTGATGCGCATGTATTAAAAGAAGATGGAACAGTTATTCAAGGCTTATATGCAGCAGGAGGAGTTACAGAAGGCTTTGCTAGTACAGGTGGCGCTGCTTATATGTCTGGTGATGGTTTATTACAAGCCTTTGTATTTGGTAGAATTGCTGGAGCAAATGCCGCAACTGAACAAAGAGGTAATATTCAACCAACGGTATGGGAAGATACTAATGTAAAAGAAAGCATTAGTTATACTCCACCTGTATCAAATGAACTTGTTAGTGCCGATTCATATACTGATGGAACTTATGAAGGTGTTGGTCAAGGACATGGTGGAGATATCAATGTTAGTGTTACTATAACAGATGGTAAGATTGCTAATGTTGAAGTAGTAAGTCAAAATGAAACAGAAAGTATCTATGAATCTGCTGTAGATACAATTATAAATAGTATCGTAGAAAATAATGGTACTAATATTGATACTGTTAGTGGTGCTACAGAATCTAGCAATGGTTTGATTGAAGCAGTAAATGATGCTTTAAGTCAAGCACAATAATTATTTAATATATAAACTTATGCTTCTGGTTAAAGATAATCAGAAGCTTTTTTAGATTTATTAATTCATGAAAATAACTTTAATAGAATGCATTTAATTTATTAATTACACGAATTTACTATTATATTACTTTTAATGTTAAATCATACGAAAATAAGCTAGTATACTGCTAAATTAACTTTTTTTAACATTGACGAAAGTGGTCGGGGGGGGGGTAGTATTATAGGGGTAAAAAGGACATTTTTTTAGTGTGCCTTATTGAAAAAACATGTGAGGGAATTAGCGATGAAAAGATGGCAAAAGATTTTAATTGGAGTAATAGTAGGGTTATTGATTGTTTCAGTAGCTTTATTTTTTGGTGTTAATATGTATATTGACTCCATGTTTAATCGTATGGAACAAACAGAAACAATTAAAGTTGAAGAAGCTAATGTAGCTGAGTCGGTTCAAGAACAGACTAAAGATCGTAATGTAGTAAATATTGCAATATTTGGTACGGATCATGATGCTGATGAAGGTGATAGTGTTAGTGAAAGAGCTGATGCAACTAAGATTATTAGTTTAGATATGGATAATAAGAAGATTGTTATTACTAGTTTGCAAAGAGATACTTTAGTATATCTTCCTGGTGATGTACAAGATTTTGATAAGTTTAATCATTCTTATTGGTATGGTGGACCAGAACTTTCTTTACAAACTATTAATATGAACTTTGATATGGATATTACGCGTTATGTTAGTTTTAGTTTTGAGAGTCTAGAGAAAATCGTTGATTTAGTTGGTGGAGTTGATATTTATCTTACTCAAGCGGAAATCAATCAGGATTATAAACCTATTGGTGTTAGTGGACCTGAGGGCGTTTATCATTTAAATGGTGAACAAGCATTGTTATATAGCCGTATTAGAAATATTGATAATGACTATGAACGAATGCAAAGACAAAATAATGTTATTACCGCTATTATTCAAGCAGTTAAAGGTAAGAGTGTCTTTGATTTAATTGATTTGGCTAATAATGCTTTACCTTATGTTGAAACTAATTTGACTAATGGTGAAATTAAAGATTATCTTACTAGTTTAATTACATTTGATTTAAGTGATATAAAACAATATCAAATTCCTGAAAATGGTTCTAGTGATGTAAGTATTAGAAGTTATAAGGGATTTAGTCCATTGTATCTATTAAATAGTTATAGTGAACAGGCTATTCAATTACATAAGAATATTTATTTGAATGATAATTATCAACCTAGTGAACAGTTATTAGAAGTTGAAAGTAATATATACGCTAAATTTAATTAAATATCATAAAGGGGATTATATATGGTTAATGAACAAGATGAAGTTTATATAGATTTAACGCGCTTTTGGGAGACTTTTAAGAAGTGTTGGGGATGGTGCGTAGCAATCACTTTAGTACTTACTGTAGTTGCATATCTATTTAGTGCATTTCTAATTCCAGAGGAATTTACTGCTACTAGTAGATTGATTGTTGTTCAACAACAAA
>CASEWY010000226.1 GCA_949291625.1 uncultured Bacillota bacterium | reverse complement strand
TACTATCGATAAGCTCATCAATTTGTTTACTTAAGAATTCATAACGATTATTAACTTCATCATATTCTTCAGGAGCGTTCATATTTACATTTCCTAAAGCTTCTATTTCTCTTCTTAATTGAAGAACTTCTTCTTTAGCATTTTCCATATGCTCTATAACTTTAGTTTGTGCAAATTCATAAGTCATTTGATATTCACTAGCTAAACGATTTAAATTAGTTTCAAGCTTAGTTTCACTTTTTGCTTGAGAAATCTTAATAGTATTTATATAGTTATTAACTTCATTAAGATCTTTTCTAATTTGTCTTAATTGTTGTTCTTTACGTTGGTTGTCTTGAAATAAATTCATTCTATTTTCTCTTTTTAGTTTAATAGAAGTAGTTAATTCATCTCTTTGTGAATATGCTTTATTTAAATTGTTGATGATTTGATCATCAAAAGTTGTTAAATCTTCACTTTCTTCAGGATTAATAGTTTGCATATCATTTTGCAATTTTTCAAATTTTGCTCTTTTTGCTTCAACAATAGGTTCAAGTTTGGCAAGCGAAATTCTAGATTCCATTAATTCTTGTTCAATATTACTTTTTTGGTTTAAATATTCATTCAAACTCTTTTGTGCTAATTGCGCTTTAGCTGATGCACTAGATAATTCAATTTTTACTTGTTCTAGTTCTTTATTTAAAGTAATCAATGAAGTAGCATTTTTAATTTTACCACCACTCATCGATCCACCTTTAAAGATAACATCGCCATCTAAGGTAACTATCTTATATTGATATTTTAAAAGTCTATTGATTTCATTACCATTTTCTAGCTTATCAACAACTATAACATTATTTAAAAGTAGACCTTTAACATCATCAAATATTGCTTCATTTTCTACAAAATCACTAGCTAATCCTAGATATCCTTTTTGATTTTCTAGAATTATTAAATGCTCTTTATTAACATAATGTCTTTTACAAACATTTAGTGGTAAAAAAGTTGCACGACCACTTTGATTACGCTTTAAAAAACTAATCGCATCTCTAGCACTTTTTTCATCTTTTACGACAATATTATACATAGAAGCTCCTAAAGCAATGCTAATAGCTTCTTCATAGCCATCCTTAGCTTTAAATATTTGTGCAATTACTCCTAAAACCCCTGGAAGACTATATTTATTATCCATGATTGATTTAACGCCAGCTTGATTATTAAATGGTTGCTTGCTCATATTTTCTAGAATCTCTTTACGATTTTCTAATCTACGAACTTGCGCAAATGCTTGATCATATATTTGTCTTTGATCACTAATATTTAATGCTAGATTTCCTAAGCGATTATTTTTTAATTGGATATCTTTTTCTAAAACATTTAATCTTGAACTTCTATCTTCATATTCCAATTTAGCTTCTAATAATAATTGTTTTAATTGAGATATTTTAGCTTCTTTATCACCAATTTCAATAGTATATTTTCGCTTTTCATCAATTTCAATCTTTCGGGTTTCCAGAATTTGAATTTCATTAATAGTATGCATTAATTTTTCTTGTAAATGATTGATTTCTTTTTCCAATTCATTTACTGTTTCTCTATGTTCATTTAATTCATTTTCTTGAATTTGAATAGAAGTTTGATACATTGTTTGTTTGGTTTCAGCATCAAATAAACTTTTTTTTGCATCATCAATTTCTTGTAATAAATTAGCTATATCTTCTACTAATACCGCAATTTCGATTTGTTCTAAACGTTCTTTTTTCTCTTTATAAAGTTTAGCTTTTTTTGCTTGTCGCTTTAAAGGCGAAACTTGTTTTTCTAATTCATTTAAAATATCTTGGCATCGTTCTATATTGTCTTTGGTACGTTCTAATTTCGCAAGAGATTCCATCTTGCGTTTTTTATATTTAGAAACACCAGCCGCCTCTTCAAATATTGCTCTTCTTTCTATAGGTTTTGCCTCAGCAAAACTAGTTATATTTCCTTGAGAAATCATGCTTAAAGAATCTTTACCTAGACCACTATCTAGGATTAAGTCTACTACATCTTTAAGTCTAACAGGATTATGATTAATAAGATATTGCGCTTCTTGATTACGATATAGACGTCTAGTTACTTCAATTTCTTGTAAATCACTATTTAAACTATGATTGCTATTATCAAAAACTAAGGTGACTTCTGCCATATTTACCGGTCTTCTATCCACACTACCAGCAAATATAACATCAGACATGCTAGACCCTCTTAAACTTTTAGCACTTTGCTCACCTAATACCCAACGAATAGCATCTGTAATATTACTTTTACCACAACCATTTGGTCCTACTACTCCTGTTATTTCATGATCAAAATTTATTACTACTTTATCGGCAAAGCTTTTAAAGCCTTGCATTTCGATTCTCTTTAAAAACATTTAGTTTTCTCCTTAACTAATTAATTATAGCAAATTAATACTTATTTTTATAGTTATCTAGCGAATCTATCATAAATTTTAAGGCATAATTGTGGTTCTTCATCGATAAAAGAAATAAATGTATTTTCATCACCTTGCATATTTATAGTTTTATCCAAATATAAATGTTTAATATTATTTTTATCTTTATATATTAAAATTTTATCATCCATATCATCTTTTAAATAAATATCTTCATATTTGATATTATCAAATATAAAATCACCTTTTATATGCATTAATTCAATTTTGCCATATTTCATAATATAAATATTAGGCATAAAACCATTTCGTAGATAAAAAGCTTTCTTTATCTTTTCAATTTGTATAAGATTAGATTCTAAAGAAATAATTACTTTATTACAATATTGTAAAATAAATTCTAAAGCATAACTATTAGTAATATTTAAAGAAGGACCAGCAATTTTTATACCATCTTGCAATAAGCCCCCTATTTCACTAACAATTCGTTTTTCACCATTATGATAATCACAATTTTCATTTATTATTAAATCATAAGGATTACAGCCCTTAATATTATTAGTTGAAAAGAAATTAACATTATGATTTTTTAAAATATCATATTGATTTTCGTTTTGAATTTTAATAATACAAGAAGTATCATCATCTTTAATTAATTTTTTAGGTTGATATTTAAAATTTATCAATCTTTTAAATTCTAAACGTTTTTCATTTAATTTAGATAAGATTGCATTACGTAAATTATTAATAGTTTGAATGCTTATGAAAATATCATCATTATGTTCAAAAGTAATATTTTGGATGCTATATACAGTATTATTAACTTTAGATAATTGTTCAATAATTCTATGGAAAGTTGTTGGTGATTTTAAAGCTTTTTGACATATTTCATCACTTTGCATTTCAATTTCTATATCAGCACATCTTACTTTTAATACTATTGGTTCATTAATTGCAACACTATAATACATATTGATTGGAATACGGCGATGTAGTTTAGTTGCATAATCATTAATTTCTTTTAAAAGTAAACTATCTGTCGTTTTAACAACCATTGCCCCTTTTTCAATATATTCATTAACCTCTAATTCAATAACTTCATTAGCATCAGCATGATTTACTAAACGATTATTAACATAGATATAATTAGCATTCATGCCAAAATCATTTTTTTGAATAAATCGAATACCATCATTTTGATTTAATGTTTCTTTTAATTTTATCTTAACTCTTTTAGCATTAAAGCCTATAACTTTACCAAGATATATACCCATATGATTAGGTCTATTATGATTGAAAAGTTCTTCCTTATTTGCTCCATTTATTAAGCCTTTAGTAAATCCACGATTAAATAATAATTTTAATTCTTTTAATTCTTTTTCACTTAATTTAAATATTTTATTATCATAATAAGCATCTACTGCCTTACGAAACATTCTAATTACTTGACATACATATGCGCTTCTTTTCATGCGACCTTCAATTTTAATTGATTTAATACCTAAATCTAATAATTTTGGTAATTCATCAATTATATTTAAATCTTTCATACTTAAAATATATTCATCATTTATTATCGTTTTATTTGATTTTTTATCTATAACATCATAACGATAACGACAATTCTGAGAACACATACCCTTATTACCAGAACGAGAATGAATATAAGAGCTCATTAAACATTGTCCACTATAGCTTGCACAAAGGGCTCCATAGGCAAATATTTCTATATCTAAACCAATTTTTTGGCATTCTTTAATTATACTTAAAGGAGTTTCTCTAGCTAATACTACCCTTTTTACATTAGGAAATTGTTTAAAAAATTGTACACCTGTTGCATTATGAATATGCATTTGAGTAGATATATGTAATTCTAAATCAGGAAATTTGCTTGATATCAAATGTAATAAACCTAAATCTTGAATCAAGATAGCATCTACATTATTATCATATAGAAATTGAACTTCCTTTATAACATTTAATATTTCATCTTCATTATATAAAGTATTTAAGGTTACATATATTTTTACGTTGCGCAAATGGGCATAATTGATTGCCTCAATAAATTCTTCATGCGAAAAATTTGGTGCAAAAGCCCTTGCACCAAAATTATTAAGTCCTAAATAGCATGCATCTGCACCACAATTAACTGCCATCTTTAAAGTATCTAGACTACCACATGGTGCAAGGATTTCTACTCTATCCTTTGAATTCAGATGCCAACCCTCCTAAACTAGTTTCTTTTAATTCATAAGCTATTTTTTTACCAGTATAATTCATCGTATTTACAATAGTATCAAAATTTACTTTATTAGGTTTTATTTGGGACATATATTTGCTTAAAGTAACGGCATCCATCGATCTTAAAGCTGCCACAGCATTCCTTTCAATACAAGGAATAATTACATAACCTCCAACTGGATCACAAGTTAGACCTAAATGATGCTCAATACCTATTTCTGCTGCATACTCAATTTGTTTTAAATTAAGATTATGCAAATATGCTAATGCTGCACTAGCCATACTGCATGCAGCTCCTACTTCTGCTTGACAACCACCCATAGCTCCAGAAATAGTAGCATTTTGTTTAATTAAATTACCAAAAATACCAGCAACTGCTAGAGCTTTTGCTAGTTGAGTTTTAGAGACTTGTAAATCATTATAACAATAATAAATAATACTAGCTAAAACCCCACAAGCACCTAATGTTGGAGCTGTAACAACCGTATGACCACTAGCATTTTCCTCATTTGCACTATATGCATAACTCATGACTAATAATCGTTGTTTTTCAATTTCATCATCGCATAATCTAGCTTTGATATTTAGGGATTTTGCGCTTCTTTCAACCTTAAGATTACCTGGTAAAAAACCACTTTGCGTTAGACCATGTTCAACACAATGAATCATTGCACTAACAACATCAATTAAATAATTTTCAATATCAGGTTCATATTCATATATATAATCAATTAAACTAAATTGTCTTTTTTGTAATACTAATTTTATCTCTTCAAATGAATTTTCTTTATAAATTTCATCATTGTAATCCAAAGGCTTTTCCTTAATTTCTATTGATCCTCCGCCTATTGAAAATACTGTCCATCTTTTAATTAATTCATTATTAGCATCATAACCATCTAAATAAAAACCATTAGGAAATTCTTCATTCCAGTCCAATTTAAATTGTACTTCAACATTAGCTGGCGCTAGTGTTTCAATGATTATCTTATCAGTCATATGGCCTTTACCAGTTAAAGATAATGAGCCATATAATTGAACTACATAATGATCAAACAAACCATATTCTTCTACAAATAATTTACAAGCTCTTTCACATGCTAAAGTATGTGAAGAACTAGGTCCTCTACCAATTTTATATAATTCTTTAAGTGATTGCATATTTACCTCATAATTTCTATCATAAATTTATCTAAACCAATATTGCGATCAATAGTACCATTCTTAAATCCTTGATCTAATATTGCAAGTTTATTTAATATTTTTAACAATTGTTGCCGATTAATAGCCCAAACATTTTTGCATGTCAAAGATACTCTATAAGGATGAGCCTTTAAATGCCTAGCTATTTCGTCCTCATTATATCCTAAATCCATCAGATATCTTACTTGATACATAAATCTAAATTGATTGGCTATAATCAAAGCTATACCAATTGCTTCTTGTTTTAATTTTTTTAAATCTTCCCATTTTTTAAATGCTTTATTAACATTTTTTTCAATGATAGCATTTGTAAGATTAAATACATCATTATCTAAAGGAACATTAACTAATTTTTTTACATCATCAATACCTATATGATCTCCATATAAAATCAATTTATTTAATTCTTGATGAAAATTAGATAGATCATTAGGCAAATTATCAATTAAATAATTAATTGCTGCCTTAGAAATATCAACTTTATTGGCTTTTAAAGTACTTTTAATATAATTATTAAATTCCTGATAATTTAATTTATTACAATTAATATACTGTGCTAAATTTTGTAATTCTTTATTAATCTTCTTACGCTTATCAATTTCTATTTCGCCATAAAATACCAAATCATTATCACTTGGATTTTTAGCATAACTAATTAATTGTTTAGCATTTGATTCATCTAAAGTTTGTTTACTAGTTAAAAAAAGAGGATTTTTTACTAAAATAATCTTTTTATCAGAAAACAAATTAGGTATATTACATTCATCAATAACATTCAAGATATTAAAATCCTTAGCACTTCCATCATAGCTAATAATATCTTCTTCGTTATATTCTTTTAATATTTCCGACAACTTGTTTTGAATTAAATAAAATTCATTGCCACATATGATTCTAATCACTATATCTACCTCGCACGTATTATATCATGATTGAAGATATTTGGGTTAAAAACAAATGATATTTTTTTATTGGAACTGACAATTATTTCCCCAAATAAACTAAAATATATTTCAATATCACCATCATTATTAGTAACTAAATAAGGAATTTTAAGATTATTTAAGGTCGAAATAACTTGTGGATTAGGATGTTGATAATAAGAAAAATTACCACTAGAAATAATAGCTAATTTAGGTTGAATACTATGAAGAAATTCTAAAGATGTACTTGTTTTTGAACCGTGGTGTCCCAATTTTAAATAATCAATTTTTAATAAAGGATATTTTTCAATTATATCTTTTTCATTATCAATTGTTGCATCACCCATAAATAATAAATTTTTACCATTAATCATTGTATATAAAACTAAAGAATTAGCATTTTTATCAAGATGATTATCATTTAATTCATAAAAAGTAAAATTACTTTCCAACTTATCAAAATGATAATCAACAACCTTTTCAATTTCATAATCCTTTTTAATAGTTTCAATATTAGCACAATGATCACTATCATAATGAGTAATAAATAAAATATCTATTTTTTTTACTCCTTTAGCTTTTAGAAAGGTATCTAAAGAATTATATGCAGATGCCTTTCCTGTATCAATTAAATAATTTGCTTTATTAAAATAA
>CASEWY010000225.1 GCA_949291625.1 uncultured Bacillota bacterium | reverse complement strand
TTTTGGAAGAAGACAATCAGGATATTTTGATATAAGAAAGCTTGATGGTAGTAGAGTAAATGCAGCAATAAGTTATAAGAAATTGGAATTGCTAAGTGCAAGGAATAGTTATTTAAAAGAAGAAAGGAGTAGGCAATTCCTTACTAACTTATAGAAGTTAGAGTATCCTTGCCTAATATTTAGATGAAAGCTATTTTAATTAGTGCTGCATGGAATAGTGATAATTGGACATTTGATGCCTTAGAAGCTCATTATAAAACTTTGGTAAATTATCTTAATTTAGAAGATAAAGGAATGATATTAGGAAAAGGTTGTGGAACACCATCAATGACTAAAAATTCTAAATATCCTAGCTAGCTTATAAATTAGGATTTAGCATTTAAAAAACATCAAAGATTTGTTATTCTTTGATGTTATATGAAATCTATAGGGTGGTAAGTATACCACTCTTATTTTTTTAAATTGCTTATAGATATATAAGTTATTTTCTTGTGATTTTCTAAAAAAATAAATTAGTATATTTAGTTTGGGTATCTGCGATATGATATACATAAACTGTTTTTTCTATTAAACGATATATGGAAACATACGTTCCGGAAATAATCATGCGATATCCATTTTGATTAAGTAAATTTTCCGCTACTACTGATCCAGATTCTGGAAAAATTTCTAGTTTCTCAAGACTTTTTAAAATTTGTTCAGTAACTTTTAATGCAGATTCTATACCAAATTGTAGCAAATAATAATCTTCAATTTTTTTTAAATCATCCCAGGCACTAGGTAGAATTTTGACTTTATATTCTGCCTGCACGTTCTTTAAGTTCCTTTCTTGCCTCATCAATACTTCTGGTTGTTGCATTGTTTAATCGTTCTTCCTCAGCTTGTAAAATTTTTGCGCGAAGTTCTAGAGCTTGCTCTCTTTTCTCAAAAGCATCGATACTCATAAATACCCCATCTCCTTCGCCATTTTTTGTTATATAAATAGGTTCTCCAGTTGATTTTGCAATATTAGAGATAGAAGAATAATCATTTCTTAATGTTGCTGAAGCTTTGATAATCATTATTTATCACTCCTTCATATCGTTATTTTGATATAATTATACTAATCTATTTGTATATAATCAATTATATTTTAGAATCTAATCTATAATACTTAAGAAATTCTCTAATTTAGATTTCTCATATTTTATTCAAATAAACTCAATAATTCTTCGATACTCATCTTAGATAGATTAGCTTGGTTATTTTCTACTAAAGCATCAATTAATTCTTTTTTCTTATTTTGAATATTTAAGATTTTTTCTTCAATGCTATCTTTCATAATTAATTTATATTCAATAACATTATTTAATTGACCAATACGATAAATACGATCAGTTGCTTGATTTTGGGCTGATGTATTCCACCAAGGGTCAAAGTGAATTACTGCTTCAGCAGCTGTTAGATTTAGACCTGTACCACCTGCTTTTAAAGATATCATAAATAAGGTATCTTCATCACTATTTTGAAATTTATCTACTAATTCTTTTCTTTTTTCTTTCGGTGTACTTCCTGTTAAACATAAATATTTGATATTACGTTTATTTAATTCTTTAATGAATAAATCAAATACTGAGGTAAATGAAGAAAATAATAATAATTTTTTATTATTTGCTTGATAATTTTCAATAATATCTAAAGCTAATTGCATTTTTGAGGACATTTCATAAATGTTATCATATAGTAATCTTGGTTCAATACAAATTTGTCTTAATTTCGTTAATAATGAAAGTATCATAAATTTATCTACTTCCCCATTATTTATTTGATATTTAAATTTAGTGAATAAAGCATTATATAATTTATTTTCATTTTCACTAAATTCTACATTTATTACTTGTTCAATTTTTTCTGGTAATTCTTTTAAAACATCTTTTTTTATTCTTCTTAAGATAAATGGTGATACCATAGCTTTTAATTTATTAGTTATCTTAGGCTCATTGTTTTTAGCAATCGGAGTTTCATAATGCGTTTTAAAATAATTATAATTAAATAAATAATCATTCATTAAAAAATCAAAGATACTCCATAATTCCGCAATATTATTTTCAATTGGCGTACCAGTTAATGCTAGACGATGTTCACTTTTTAATGATTTTACACTAATAGAATTTTTAGTCTTTTGATTTTTAATATATTGGGCTTCATCTAGAATAATATAGGAAAAGTCAATATTGTCATAATAAATATAATCTTTGCGCATATAATCATAACTAGTAATTACTATTTTATCTTCATTATTAATAGTTTCAATTTGTTCTTTACGGTTGTTTGCATTACCAATAATTAATTTATGTTGCATATCTGGTGCAAACTTTAAAATTTCATCATGCCAATTTAATATTAAAGAACTTGGACATATTACTAGTGATGGTTTATCTACTTTTAAAGAGTCTAAATATGCAATAATTTGTAGGGTTTTACCTAGTCCCATATCATCAGCTAAAATACCATTAAAATGATAATTTGCTAAAGTATTAAGCCAATTAATTCCTTCAACTTGATATTCTCTTAGAATATTTAGATATTTTTCTTTAATTTTAAGTGGTTTACTATTATTAAAAGATTCTAATAAATTTTCATAACTTGGTTTTTTCTCAAAGTTAATATTTTTATATTCATCAATTTCATTATTTAAAGCTAAACTACGATATAAATTAGTATTAATTTTACCTTTTTTAATTTGATTTAAATTAATATTCATATCATCTAAAAATTCATCTAGATTAGCTAAATCATCAGAATTTAGATTAATTAATTCACCACTTTTTAAGCGATAATAACGTTTTTTTCTACGATATGCTTTTAAAATATCACTAATTTCATTTTCTGGTAAATCATCACTACTTATTTCAAGATTAAGACCTAAATTAGCTACATTTACCCCTACTTGAATATTTATATGATATTTCTTTTGTTTATTAAACATTTTTAGTTTTTCTGAGACATAAACATTAGCATATTCTTTAATATTATCTAAGCCATAATTTATAAAACGATAAGCTTTTTCATCATTTTTATTAAAGATATAATTATTATTTTCATGATTATAAGCATAGTTTTTAAGTAATGATTTTATTTTTTCATATGATGAATTAGTGATATTTGAATTTTCATCAATTCTATTTCCTTTATTAGTTAAAGCTGTTAATTCAAAGTAAATATTATCATTATCATCTACATCACCAAATACTTCGATATTTTCTATTCTTTCAAAGTTAGAAAAGTCATAACCTTGAATGTCTAAATAAGCCATATTTTCTTGAATAAAATGATAATATAGATCAGGAATATGTTCTTCAATGATAACTTCAGAACGAATTATTTCTAAATATTTTTGGATGAAATTATTTTTCTTATTTTCTTTACAATATAATTTATTATCTTTTACATAATAAAAATTATTATTTACTAAATCACTTTCGCTACCAGTAATCGAATAACCAAATTCTTCTAATTCAAAATTTAGAGGGAATTTTTCCTCATCAATTTCAAATTTATCTTTATATTCATCTATATTAGCAAAGCATTTATAAAATTCATCGATATTATATGATGATACATCAATATATCTTGTTACTTCTTCATTGTGTCTAAGACAACTAAATTCCATGAATTTAATTATTTTTTTAGAGTTATCATCAAAACTATCTTCTTTTAATTTAGCAGTTAAATTTTTACCAAATTCTATATCATTTTCTAAATGAAGGTCATTTAAAAAATTAGTTACATTTTTAATGACATATTTTTTGTTATCCCCTACTTTAAATTCTACGTCAATGGCATATTTTTTTATACTTATTATGGCATCTATTGATAGTTTATCAGTTGTTGGTAATAAAATAGGATCATTTTCTTTTAAGAAGTTTATTACATTCATAGATGAAAATCTATTTTGTAATTTTATTCTTTCTTTAATGATTTTATAGCGTTCGAAGTAGATAGTTGTAGGAATAGAAGTAATTACAACATCTTTTAAATGTAATAATACGGCATAAATATGTCCACATAATCCACTATCACTATAATTAGACCAATAACAACAATCAGTATCATAAATATTTTTATTTAAATTATCATATTTAAACATTACATAATGATCATCATAAGTATCAAATTGTGCTATAAATTGATAATTATGGGGGCTGATTTCAGATATTTGAATAAAAAGTATTATATTTTGATTATATAAATTTTTCCCATAGCTTGTTTCATTATACTTAAATTTTTTCTTTATTTTATCATTAATTAATAAATCCATAAGTTTCCCCTTTTATTGCTATATTATAACAAAAAAAGCATATAGAATATATAACTCTATATGCTTAAAATTTATTCTTCTTCACTATATTTAATGATTAGATGACGTTTATTACCTTCGCCTTCACTTTCCGTTCTTACATGTTTGAAATTAGTTAAAGCTTGGTGAATAACTTTTCTTTCATCATTAGACATAGGATCTAAAGATGCATCAACTTTAGTTCTTACTACGGTTTTGGCAATTCTTACAGCCATATGTTTTAACTTAGCATAACGTTCTTGTTTATAATTGTTGATATCAATTAAGATTTTAAATTTACG
>CASEWY010000224.1 GCA_949291625.1 uncultured Bacillota bacterium | reverse complement strand
AGAGAATCCTTTATTGCTTAAGGATGCTAGAAGTCAACTACGAGATATTGAAATGGATGAACCTAATTTAATAGATGCTCATGCTACTTTAAATGAAGCTTGGAATAAAATGTTGACTACGCCTAATCGTAGTTTATTTGTGCTTGATGATCAAAGTAAATTAGTAGGTATTGTTTCGACAACAAATTTATCATTGGTAAGACTTTTGTCTAATGATGAATTATATAATTTAATGAAAACTGCTACTTTAAAAGATATTGCGAAAACAGTTAAGGGTGTAGTTGATGTAGAAATTAATAATTTTAAGACTAATGGTAAAGTTTATATTGTTACTTTAAATCAAAATGAAGATTTTTTAGATGACTTTAAAGATAGTATATGCATATTGTCTGATGGTTTACAAAAACAGAAATTATTGATTGAAAAAGGAGCTAAATGTTTAATAATTACTTGTGATCGTCCAGTTAGTCAGACGATTAGACATTTAGCTTTAGCTGAAGGTTGTGCAATTATTACTACTAAATTAGATACAATGAATGTAGCTAAGGTTGTAAATGAATCATTTTGTGTTGATAAAATTATGACTAAGAATGTTATTTGCTTTCATGATAGTGAATATGTTGAAGATGTTTCACAAAAAATGGCTAAAAGTAGGGTTAGAAGCTATCCAGTCTTAGATTATGAAGGTAAAGTATTTGGGGCTATATCACGTTATCATTTACAAAATTATCATAAAAAACGCTTTATTTTGGTAGATCATAGTGCTAAAAATCAAGCAATTAATAATATTGATAAAGCGGTAATTGAAGAAATTATCGACCATCATCATATTGGTAATATTGAAACTGACCATCCTATTTTTTATCGAAATCAAAAATGAGGATGTACATCTACTATAATTGCGATATTATATCAAGAAAATGGTTTGATTCCTGATTGGCAGATGAGTGGTATCTTATTGAGCGCTATTATCAGCGATACTTTGAATTTTAAAAGTGCTACGACTACACCATTAGATAAAACCACAGCTGCTTGGTTAGCGCCACGTGCGGGCATAGATAATATTGAAGAGTATGCTAAAGAAATGTTAGGAGCTAGTGTTTCTTTGAAAGATGCTAGTGCTCATGAAATATTGAATCGTGACTTAAAATTATATGATATTGGTGATTATCGTTTAGCAATTGGTCAAACTAATTATAATAGATTAGAACAAGTTCAAGCTTTATTGCCTGAATTTAAGAAAACTATTGAAAAAGAACAAGTTGAACAAAAATGTGATCTTATGGTCATGATGTTTACGCATGTTTTGGCTGAAGGTACCTTATTTGTATTCTATGGTCCATTATCTTATGTCATGGCTGATGTTATTGAGACAAAATTTGATGAACATTCAGGATATGACAAAGATATTATTTCGCGTAAACAACAATTGATGCCAAAACTATCAAGAATATTAAAGAGTATATAAAGGAATTTTAAAATGAAAAGAGTAATTACTTACGGGACATTTGATTTATTACATTATGGACACATAAATTTATTACGTAGAGCTAAAGAACTTGGTGACTACTTGGTAGTTGCAACTTCTACAGATGAATTTAATCTAGATGAAAAAAATAAACATTGTTATTTTAATTATGAACAACGTAAACAATTATTAGAAGCCATTCGCTATGTTGATTTAGTTATTCCAGAGAATAATTGGGAACAAAAGATTGATGATATCAAAGAATATCATATCGATGTATTTGTTATGGGGGATGATTGGAAAGGTAAGTTTGATTATTTGCGTGATTATGGCGTAGAAGTAGTTTATCTTCCTAGAACTCCAGAAATATCTACAACCCAAATTAAACATGATTTGGAAAAATAAAAACGATATCTTGTAACTATCTTAGTTATAAGATATCGCTTTTTTTATAGGTTTTTTCCATCAAAGCTAACCGTTTGATTACTTTGATCTAGAGGATTATTTATTATTTTTTCTGCTTTTACAATGGCATTATCATATAATTCAAAAAATGAATCATTAGCTTTTATTTCTGGTTCAAATATATTAAACCATTGATTTTTTTGTATATTTAAGACATCTTCATTTAATTCATTATTTAACATTAAACTTGAAGCATAATGATCTATTTTTAGGATACTTTCGATTTTAGAGATTGCTTTAAATTTCATACCTTGAGGCTTTAATAAGCGTAAATATTTAGGGCAATCTTTAATAGTTTGTTGAATTTTATTAAATGATAAATCGATATCAAAAATTTCTTTAAATAATTTTTGATACATATTAGCAAGTTTTACATTATCACATTTACTAATAGTTACGGCTTTATATACATCATAAGTTGAAATATCTCTTTCTTTAGATTCTAATAACTTATTATCAATATAAGCTTCAATTCTAAAATGTTTAATATTTTCGCTTTCATTATTTTGTAAGCCATGTGCTGCCATATAATATATTAATGGATGAGCTAAGGAATCTAAAGCATAATGGCAGATATAACCATAGGTATAGCTTAATAAATCATTATCTTGTAGACTATGTTCATATAAATAAGTAATAACTTCATGAATCTTTTCTTTATGTAATAGATTTCCATAACTGCTTAAAGATGATTTTCCAATTCCAGCTTCACTGAAAAAGAATAAGTCAGGGCCTTGTGATCCTAAATAATACATATGCAAATTAGTGATTTTATCGACTATTTCATTGGAAAGATTTAAATATACATCTTTAGCAAATTCATAATGTGTAGTTGCTGCTGGCATAATTTCACCTCGCTTTTTATTATACCTCATTTATGTTAAAAATTGTTAAATATGATTTTATACTATTTTTTTTAGTATGCTTAGTGGTAAAATAATTGGGTATAGGGGATGTATATATGAAAAATCTGACAAAATTAGAAAAAAATTGGATATTATATGATGTAGCAAATTCTGCTTTTATCATGATGGTATCGACTATTATTCCTATCTTCTTTAAAGCTTTGACTTCAGCTGCTGGTATTAGCGATGCTGATTCTACTGCTTATTGGGGATATGCTCTATCCATTTCAACTTTGATAGTTGCATTTTTAGGACCTACCTTAGGAAGATTGGCGGATGAAAAAGATAAAAAGAAAAGATATTTTTTAATATTTTTATTGCTTGGTTGTATTGGCTGTGCAGCTTTAGGCTTTTCATTTGATTGGCTAAGCTTTATTGTAATATTTATTATTGCGCGTGTTGGTTATCAGGCGGCAAATGTATTCTATGATTCAATGCTTACGGATATCACGGATGATTCTCGTAGTGATATCGTTTCTTCATATGGTTATGCTTTAGGTTATATTGGAAGTTGTATTCCATTTGTTTGTGCGATGGCTGTGGTATTATTGGGTGGTAATTTTGGTTTATCTAGTCAAACTTCTATTCTTATTGGCTTATTAATAACAGCTGTTTGGTGGTTTGTTTTGAGTATTCCATTATTAAGAAATTATCGTCAAAAATATTATAATCATGAAGTTGAAAAACAAAGCTTTACTGATGTTATTAGAGGTTTAAAAAATACGCTTGCTAAAGTTAAAAATAATAAGCCAATATTTTATTTCTTGATTGCTTATTTCTTTTATATTGATGGTGTTTATACAGTAATCGAGATGGCTACTTCTTATGGATATGATGTAGGAATTGATCAAACGCAATTGTTATTAGCTTTATTATTGACCCAAGTAATTGCTTTCCCATTTGCAATTATCTTTGGCAAACTAGCTAATAAGATTAAAGCTCGTAAATTGATAAATATTTCTATAGTTGGTTATATTTTTATTGTTTGTTTTGCCTTGCAATTAGATAAAGCTTGGGAATTTTGGTTTTTAGCAGTTTGTGTAGCAATGTTCCAAGGTGGAATTCAAGCCTTATCACGAAGTTATTTTGCCCGTATGGTGCCTAAAGATAATTCTAATGAGTATTTTGGCTTGTTTGATATTTTTGGTAAGGGTGCTTCTTTTACAGGTACTTTATTAGTTGGTGTTATTACTCAATTGACAGATAGTTCTACAATGGGTGTTGGAGGCTTATTAATCTTATTGATAATTGGTTTAATAATGATGCTTAAAGTTCCGGAAAATGTTGCGGATAATTAAAAGATGTTTTATACATCTTTTTTTCATGTTAACATATAAAAAAGGAGAAAGCTATGGAATATTTGACAGTTGATGAAATGAAAGTTTCTAGGGTTGCGCTTGGCTGTATGCGCATGGCTAAATTGGATGAAAAAGAAACTAAAGAATTAATAATGACAGCCTTAGATTTAGGAATTAATTTTTTTGATCATGCGGATATTTATGGTCAAGGAAAAAGTGAAGAATTATTTGGCTCAATATTAAAAGAAAACCCTGAATTAAGGGATAAAATGTTTATTCAAACGAAATGTGGTATTTGTAAAGGTTATTATGATTTATCTTATGAGCATATTATTGAAAGTGTTGATAATAGCTTGAAAAGATTAAATACAACTTATATTGATGTATTATTGCTTCATCGTCCTGATGCTTTAATAGAACCTAGCGAAGTAGCAAGAGCTTTTGATAAATTATATGCGGATAAGAAAGTTAGATATTTTGGTATTTCTAATATGAATCCTTATCAAATTGAATTGTTGAAGAAATATTGTAAACAACCATTAAGATTTAACCAACTTCAATTTAATGTGGTAAATGCGGGGATGGTAGATAGTGGTATTAATGTTAATATGTCTAATTCAGAATCAATTGATCATGATGGCTTTGTATTAGATTATTGTCGTTTGAATGATATTATTATTCAGCCTTGGTCAATTTTACAAGCTTCATGGACAAAAGGTTCTTATCTAGATCATCCAGAATATGAAAATCTAAATCTTGTATTATATAAATTGGCTAAAAAATATCAAGTTACTAAAAGTGCAATTGCATTAGCTTGGATATTAAAACATCCTGCTAAAATGCAACCAATTTTAGGAACAACATCTATTACACATTTAAAAGAAATTATGGAAGCTACCCATATCACCCTTACTAAACAAGAGTGGTATGAACTTTATTTGTCTAATAATCGTTTATTGCCTTAAGAAAAAGCCTTCACAATATTTGTGAAGACTTTTTTTACAACAGTGCTTTCATTTTTGCGGCTAAGCCATAGACTTTATTAATAGGTAAAGAACATATAGCTACGCGAATTCCTTTATTTACACATACGGTATAGATATGGTTGTCCATTAATCTTTGATGATATTCATCTCTATATTTGTTATCAGGTGTTTTAATTGTAATAAAGAAACCTTCATTATATGGATAAATTGGTAAATTGCATTCTTCAGCTTCTTTTTTGAAGATGCTTGAACGTTCCTTTAATAAATCAATATATTTTTGTTTTTCCTTGATGAATGCTTCTTTATTAGCGGTTGTAATCCAACTGAAATTTTCCATAGCGGCATTTGGAATATTACTCCAAATGGCACGAGCACTTTTTTCAAATACGATTTCTGTATTTCTTACTTCTTTTGGATCTTTGGCTAGTAAAATACAAGCCCCACATCTTAGACCATATGATGTAAGAGTCTTAGAACAACTAAAGGCAATAGATATTAAGACATTATTGTTTATATTATTGAAGTTTTGCATATAATTACGGCTTGTTTCAAGGTCATAAGCATAATCGATATAGGCGATATCATTTAGGATAACAAATGGTACTTTTGTTGCGCATTCATTAGCGAATTCAATGATTTCTTGCCACTCATTATTGCTTAAAGATAAACCAGTAGGATTATGACATGGATCATTTATTACTACTAGTATTTTATCTTGTTTATCCATAACATTTAATATGGTTTCTTTAAATGATTGCATATTAAATTTATTATTTTCATCAAACATTTCATATTGTATACAATTTAATTCAAATTGTGATGCCATTAATTTATAGCTTCCCCATGCAATATCCGGTATTATTAGAGTTTGGGTTTTATCTAAGATATTGCTTATGGTCATACTTATTGCGCCACTTCCACCAATGGTAGCTATTACTGAATGGGTTAATTGTTTAATCTTATCTTGACATACCCATTGATATATATCTTCGCGATAATTGGGATTTCCTGTAAAGCTTGTAGCATATTTTGCTTTAGTGCGTTTATCAATCTTGTCATAATGTTCAAAAACATTATCATAGGCTACTAGTTTGCCTTCTTCATCATATAATGAACCAATAGTTGCATCGATAACATTTTCAGGTCCATTTTTTTCTTTATCTTGTTTAGCTAGTTCGACAATACTAAATACGGTATCAACAATTGGTACTAAATCAGCACTTTTACGTACAAAAGTCATAAATATTTCTGGTATATTGTAATTGACCAATCTAACTGGTCATCTACAATATACTTCTCCTTTCTTTCAACCTTTTATAACCGTGGTTGAAGACGGTTTTGGTAATTTGTAAAATTGAATATGTGAATGTGGATTTGTATTTTTTTCT
>CASEWY010000223.1 GCA_949291625.1 uncultured Bacillota bacterium | reverse complement strand
CAATTCTTCCATATGAAGATTGTTGTACAATTTTTGATCCTAAAAATCCTGTTACTAAACCTACAATTCATAAAGCTCATGAATTAGAAGGACGTTTTGATTTTCAAGCCTATATTAAAGAATGTATTGACAATACTGAGACAATTTGTGTTAATATGAATGAAAAGGATGAAGATTAGTTATAGGTATTATTATGTGTAGAAAAAAGGATAAAGCATTTGCTGCAAAAGTAGAAAAAGTTATTAATGCCAATATTCATGATGAAACGCGTTTTCATCAAGCTTTAATGGAACTAGGTTCTATTGTACAAAATAAAGATAGTATTTCTGAAAATCAAAAATTAATTATCTATGATTTAATTGCTAGATTGCAAAATAGTTTATCAGATAAAGATCGTCAAAAATTGATTAAAAAATTGATTAAAAAGTTTTAAATAAAATCCTTATAGATTTAATATGCTATAAGGATTTTTAATATGTGGTTATATTTTCTTCTTGATGAGTTAAACGATATAAAACAATTTCAGGGTAGGCTAGAAAACGAGCAGAATTGCCAATACTTCCTACGCCATTTGAAATATCTAAGGTATAATTATCATTTACATTATGTTTTCCACTGATTGCTAAATTAGCTTGTTCCACTTCATACGTGGTACCAAAAATATAATTTACTTGTCCACCATGAGTATGACCAGCGATAAAATAGTCAATTCTATCATCTGGTAGTTCTAATACAGTATCAGGAGTGTGAGATATTACAATATTATAACTATTTGGGCCGACATCGATGAATGCATCAGAAATATTGTCATAATTACCTATAGTACAATCTATGCCAATAAGCGTAATGCTTTGAGAACCAGTGTTACGTATTTTTAAAGCTTTATTAGATAGTATTTCAAAGTCACTATTTTGCATTATTTGATTAACTAAATCAATTTGTTGATGATCATATTCACCTAAGACGGCAAATTTTCCTAATCTAGCATCTATAGAGGATAGTGCATTAGTTAGTTCATCAATTTGTTCTTGGCTATAAGTTTCATCACTAATTAAATCACCACCAAATAATAAAATATCGGGTGCACAATTATCGATAGTATCAATTAGTTTTTGTAATCTATTTCCTTGCATATTATTTCCATAATGTAGATCACTAAAGTAAACAATATTTATATCATTAAGTTGCTCAGGAATCTTTTCATCACTAAGAGTTTCATAACGAACATTAAAACGACTTGGAGCAACATATATGGAATCATACACCAAGCTAATCGTTAATATGGTAAGTATCAATAAAATAATAATAATTTTTTTAATTACGTTCATAATACTCCTAGCATTTAAAACTATTATATTATACTATAATATACATGAGGTAGGTTATGAAAAATAAATTTTATATGATTGATTTAGATGGCACGATGTATTTAGGTACTAAACGAATCAAAGGTGCAAAAACATTTATAGATTATTTATTAAATAATAATATCGATTTTATTTTTTTAACTAATAATTCTTGTCGTACCCAAGTTCAAGCAGCTAATCATATGTTAAAAATGGGATTTGAAGGTATCCGACCGGAAATGTTTTATACTAGTGCGATGGCGGCTAGTGATTATATTGCTAGGACTTATCCAAATAAAAGAAAAGTTAATTTTATTGGGGAAAAGGGGATGTATGAAGCATTAATCGATAATAATTTTATTATTGATTCAAATAATCCTGATTTTATCTTTGTGGGTTTAGATCGCAATGCTTCATATCAAGATTATAGTTTAGTATTAAGATCTTTAGTACATGGAGCAAAATTAATTGGTACAAATGATGATAGAATCTTGCTTAGTGAACAAGGGGAAAATATAGGTAATGGAAGTGTGGTTAAAATGTTTGAATATGCTTGCCAACAAGAAGCTATTAAAATTGGTAAACCACATCATATAATGATTGAACAAGCCCTTCGTTATGCTAATGTTGCAAAAGAGGATGTAATTATTGTAGGTGATAATCTAGAAACCGATATTAAAATGGGTAATGATGCAAATATTGAAACAGTCCTTGTAACTACCGGTATTCATAATATGGAAGATTGTTATCGTTTGAATATCAAACCTACATATATAGTAGCTAATCTTAGAGGACTAATAAAATAAAAAGGACCATTGGTCCTATTATTCAAGAGCTTTACCTTGATAAGTATTTAGATAAGCCATTTTTTTATCTATTTCATTTAATACTTGGGTCTTATTTAATACCCAACTAGGGGCAATAAGCTCTTTTTTTAGTGGATCACCTGTTAATCTTTCGATGACAACATTTGGTGATAGATGTTCTAATTGCTTGATGACAATGTCTACATATTGCTCAAGTGACAGTAAATCCCAACTTGCTTGTTTATACATATTAGCTAATTTGGTGTTTTCACTTATATGTAACATATGGATTTTAATGCCAAAGATATTTAAATCATTTACATCTTTAATTGTTTTCATCATATCATCAATAGTTTCATTTGGTAAACCATTAATAATATGAACAACTGTTTTGATATTAGTTTTATTTAATTTATTTACTTGAGTTTTTAGACAAGCAAAATCATGACCACGATTGATAAATTTAGCGGTATTATCATTTGATGATTGTAAACCTAATTCTAAATATATATCTAAATATTTGGTTAAACTATTTAGATAAGTAATTTTTTCATCATCTAAACAATCTGGTCTAGTTGCGATAGCAATTGCACATACTTTAGGATAATTAATAAATGGTTCTAAATATTTTTTTATTTTTTCTAATGGACCGTAGGTATTGCTGAAAGATTGGAAATAGGGGATGGCTAAACTGTTTGGCCATTTGGCTTCCATCATTTTTTTATTAGTTTCAAATTGTTCGATGATATTACTGATATTAGAAATAGTAAATTCTCCTGATCCTTTTGAAGAGCAAAATATGCAACCTCCATATCCACATGTTCCATCACGATTAGGACAAGTAAAATTAGCATCTAAAGGTACTTTATATACTTTTTGGCCATAGTGATGACGTAGATAGTAATTAAAGGTATGATAACGTTTATTATCATCGCTATATTTAAATGGATTTTGCATATTATTTAGCTATACTTTGGATTGCTACGCATTCTGGGCCACCTTGAGCAATAAAAGCACATGATAAATCCAACATTCTAATTTCTAAATCTTTAAATTTGGTTTCAAACATTAGTTTTGCTTTTTGAGCTTTATTTAAACTAAAAGCATGAGAAATATATAATATATGATTATTTAATTTTCCTTCATAATGACTAATTAGTTTTTTTATCGCTAGTTCATATGATCTACAAGTAGCGAATTTATCTAGACGTTTGCCATCTTTTGTTTGTACGACGATTGGTTGAATTTTTAATAATCCTCCTAAGGCTGCAGCTAGTGGGGTACATCTTCCACCTCGTTTTAAATAATCAAAATCTGCTGGTAATAAAAATGATTCGATTGTTTCAATTTTTTGATTTATTTTTGCCAAAATATCTTGAATATTATGATTATCTTTAATCATTTGTAAAATCATTTCTACTAAATATTGATGAGGACCACATAGGGTTTTACTATTAACTACATGAATTTTGGCATTATCAAAGTGTGATGCAGCACTTAAACAAGTTTGATATGTACCACTTAATCCATCAGCCATTGTTAGTAAAATGATTTCATCATTTATATTTTCTTCAATACTATCAATTATTTCACCAATTGCTGGTTGGGATGTTTTGGCTTGAGCACCTTCATTAATTAATTCAACAAATTCAGGGGCATTTATTTCTTCAAACTCATGATAGGTTTTTTGATTGATTGTTATTGATAATGGATTTACAAAAAATCCCATTTTCTTTGCTTCTTCTTTTGAATATAGACAAGAAGTATCTGTTATTAGTTTTATCATATTAAATTTCCTTTCACATTAAACCATATAATTTAAACAAGCAATTCCATGAAATAAAGTTCCTATCAAAATGAAGATATGAAAAAGTTCATGGAAACCAAAACCTGTTGTTAAATTTGGTTTTTTTACTATATAAATTATACCACCAATAGTATAGGCTATACCACCTATAGTTATTAATAATAAACAAAAACTAGGCATTATAGCAAAACTTTTAAAATCAAATATTACTGCCCATCCCATCATTAAATATAGTAAAGTATATAAGATTCTAGGACTATTTAACCAACAGAATTTTAATATAATGCCAACAAAAGCAATTGACCATATTATAGCTAAAAAGGTGATAGCGTGATTTATTTCTAGAAATTTTAAACAAACGGGAGTATAAGATCCTGCTATCAAAATATAAATCATTGAATGATCTAATTTGCGAAATAGTAAAAAATGTTTACTACTCTTTGGAATATAATGATAGAAAGAACTAGCTGCATATAGTAATATTATGCTTAAAGCAAATATTATTGAGCCTAAAATTGTTAATAAGTTGGAGTTATCATAAATTCCTTTAGCAATGTAAGTAAGCATAAGAATAATTCCCATAATTACACCAAGAAAATGGGAAAAAGAACTTATATAATCACGAGCATTTTGAAAATATTTAATCATTTTATCACTACTTTCATTTATTTAATATTACAAGTTTATATTGTTATTAGCAATATTTTTAATTGACTTTTTTACATAATTTGATATTATTTATTTACCGTGATGAATTTGAAGTAGTAGTAGTGAAAGATATATAGAAAGCTATGGGTTGATGGAACATAGCTATTGGAAACTATGAACTTGTCAATGGAGCGTAAGTGGTATATTCTGCCTTAAAGAATAATAAAGTGCACGCTTTGTGAATTAAGGTGGTACCGCGTATATTACGTCCTTATATTAAGGATTTTTTTTATTTTAAGGAGATATTGTTTATGTATGATCATACGAAAGTAGAAAAAAAGTGGCAAGAATATTGGGAAAAGAATGAAACATTTAAGACCGATGTTTATGATTTTTCTAAGCCAAAATTTTATGCGTTTGATATGTTTCCATATCCATCAGGTGTAGGTTTGCATGCTGGGCATCCTGAAGGTTATACAGCTACCGATATTGTTTGCCGCATGAAAAGAATGCAAGGCTATAATGTTTTACATCCAATGGGATTTGATTCTTTTGGTTTACCTGCTGAGCAATATGCAATTCAAACTGGAAATCATCCTGAAACTTTTACTTTAAGAAATATTGAAACATTTAAAAAACAATTAAAAATGTTAGGTTTTTCTTTTGACTGGTCTAAAGAAATTAGTACTTGTGATCCTTCATATTATAAATGGACACAATGGATTTTTAAACAATTGTATAATGATGGATTGGCTAAATATGTTGATGTGCCTGTAAACTGGTGTGAAGAATTACAGACGGTTTT
>CASEWY010000222.1 GCA_949291625.1 uncultured Bacillota bacterium | reverse complement strand
TTTACTTCGAAAGTTAAAATAATAGATAATAAAAAGTATGTTACTTTAGAATGTGGAAATTATTTGATTTATCAGCAAGATAGTTTAGATAAGCCATACTCTATTTATCAAGTTGGTAGTTGGTCCTCTAAAAAGCCAGATGGTAAAGTACAGGAGACTACGTTTTATAATTATCAAAAAAATAATAAAAATGGTTTTTCAGAAGGCTTAGAAGAAGATATTTTCTTATATGAATTCAATAAATTAAACGGTACTAATTATGAAACTATTAAAGATGTTCCTGAAAAATATCATATTTCTAAAGAAACTATGTATCGATATATGAAAAAAGTTAATTAATAAAGGAGAAATGGTTTTCTTCTTTTTCTTTTTATGATAAAATACGAGAAGAAATTGAGGTGTCATATGAAGAGAGTAATTTTAATTAAATATGGAGAACTTAGTACTAAAAAAGGAAATCGTAATTTTTTTATTAATACACTTTATCAGAATATTAAGAATAAATTAAAAAGTTTTGATGTTTCTATTTTTAAGGATCGTAGTCGTATGTATATTGAATTTCATGATTCTGAGTTAGAGGAGATAAAAAAGCGATTGGATTGCGTATTCGGTATTCATATGTATCATATTGCTTATATTGTTGATACTAATATTGATTCTATTAAGAATTTGTTAATTGAATTAGTTCATGATTTATCATTTAAAACATTCAAAGTGGAAACTAAAAGAAGTGATAAGTCGTTTCCTATCCATAGCCAAGAAATGAATCATCTTCTTGGTGGGGTAGTTTTAAAAAATAAAATTGGTGTTTCCGTAGATGTGCATAATCCTGAATTATTTATCAAATTGGAAATTAGAGAAGATCACAGTTATATTTATTTTAATGCCTATCGTGGAGCTGGTGGATATCCAATTGGTACTCAACCTAAGGGAATGTTGATGTTATCAGGTGGTATTGATTCGCCAGTTGCTGGTTATTTAGCAATGAAGCGTGGCATTCCTATTGATTGTGTTTATTTTGAAGCCATTCCGCATACTAGTTTGGATGCTAGAAATAAAGTAATCGAACTTTCTAAAAAATTGGCAAAATATACAAGTGAAGTTCATTTACATATTGTTAATTTTACTTCAATTCAAGAAGAAATTTATAAAAATTGCCATCCTAGTTATTGTATTACTATTATGCGCCGTATGATGTATCGAATTATGGAAAAATTAGCTAATAAATATCATGGTTTTGCTATTGTTAATGGTGAATCAGTTGGTCAAGTAGCTTCTCAAACGCTTACTAGTATGCGTGTTATTAATGAAGTGACTTCTATGCCAGTTTTAAGACCTGTTGCTTGTTTTGATAAATTGGAAATTATTGATTTGGCTAAAAAAATTGATACTTACGATATTAGTATTTTACCATATGAAGATTGTTGTACAGTATTTGTTCCAAAGCATCCTGTTATCAATCCTTCGTTAGATCAAGCAAAAAAAGAAGAAGAAAAATTTAATTTTTTGCCAATGATTGATTATGCTGTAGATAATGTTGATACCATTGTTGTTTGTGAAACAGAGAAAGAATTTTCGGATTTGTTATAAATTTCCAATTGATTTTTTGTATTAAATTCAGAAAAGTTCACAACCTATGAATGTAGGAGGTGAATGAAATGAACAACACAAAGAATTCTACTATGAAAATGAGAGTTCCTGGTGCTAAACAAGCTATTGATAAAATGAAATATGAAATAGCTAATGAATTTGGTGTTAATTTAGGACCAGATGCTACTAGCCGTGCTAATGGTACAGTTGGTGGTGAAATCACAAGACGTTTAGTTCAAAATGGAATGAACCAAGTTAGTGGAAGCTATAATAACAAATAATGAGTGATAGCTTACAAGATAGGTGATTAAACCTATCTTTTTGTTTTATTATTTTTCCTTTTATTTTCTTTCATAAATATGTTATAGTATGAGTATATAAAAGCGAGGAGAGATTTTATGAAATTATTATCAGTAAATGCAGGTAGTAGTACTTTAAAATTTCGTTTATATGAAATGCCTGAAGAGAAATTAATTATGAAAGGTCAATATGAACGTATTGGTTTGGAAGGCTCTTGTTATAATTTAAAAATTGGAAATGAGAAACTTTCTGCTTTAGTAGAATTAAAAGATCATAAAGATGCTGTTTCATTGTTACTTGAGCATTTGTTAGAACATAAGGTTATTTCTTCTTTGGATGAAATAGAGGCTGTTGGTCATCGTATTGTTCATGGTGGGAACAAATATTCTAAGTCTGTAAAAATTGATGATAGAGTACTTTTAGAGGTAGAGTCTATTTCACCACTTGCTCCACTTCATAATCCTGCTGCATTAAAAGGAATTCGAGCTTTTATGGAGGCTATTCCTAATGCTTTAAATGTTGCTTGTTTTGATACTGCTTTCCACCAGACTATTGATGAAGCAACTTATTTATATCCTGTTCCATATGAATGGTATGTTAAGTATGATGTTAGAAAATATGGATTTCACGGTTTAAGCCATAAGTTTATTACGGAACAAATGACTGATATTTTAGGTAAAGTACCAAATTTAATTATTTGTCATATTGGTAGTGGTTGCAGTATTACTGCTGTAAGAGACGGAAAATCGATTGATACTTCCATGGGATTTACCCCTAATGCTGGAATTATGATGGGAACTCGTTCTGGCGATATTGATTATTCTTTAATTAGTTATATTATGAATAAGGAAGAACGTAGTTTAGAATGGGTTGATAAGAAGCTTAATTTTGAAAGTGGATTACAAGGAATTGCCGGAATGAGTGATTTACGTGATATTGATCGTGCCTATGAAGCTCACGAGCAAAAGGTTGTTTTAGCAATTGATATGTATACTAATAAGATTGTTGATTATATTGCCAGATTTTATATGAAACTTGGTGGTAAAGTGGATGCTATTTGCTTTACTGCCGGTGG